>CAMTOW010000095.1 GCA_947074245.1 uncultured Bacteroidales bacterium
GAAGAATTCGGGAAAAGTGACGTTTACCGATCTGAACGGTCAACAGATCCTGACCGAAGATGAGAATGGCGGCAAGACCTTCTCTCCGATCGAAGTGGAAGGGAAGAAACAATATTCGGTGAGACAGGTTTTCGCCTCAGAACCCGATGAGGCGTTTTACGGACTGGGACAGCATCAGGCGGACGAGTTCAACTACAAAGGAAAAAACGAAGAGTTGTTTCAGTACAATACGAAAGTTTCGGTGCCGTTCATCATATCGAATAAAAACTACGGAATCCTTTGGGACAGTTATTCATTGACCCGTTTCGGAAATCCCGACGACTATTCGCAATTGAACCATCTCTTCAAATTATACGACAAAGCGGGAAATCCGGGAGCCCTTACCGGAATCTATACGGCAGCCGATGGCGAACGGATCGTACGCAGAGAAGATTCGATCTATTATGAGAATCAGAAAATGATTCGCAATCTGCCTGCGGGATTTCCATTGATGGGAGCCAACGTGCTTTATGAAGGTGATATCGAAGCGGAGGAGAGCGGCGACTATCGTTTCATCCTCTATTATGCGGGATACGTAAAAGTTTATATCGACAATCAGGAAGTGGTTCCGGAACGCTGGCGCACAGCGTGGAATCCGAACAGCTATAAATTCCAGTTCGATCTGGAAAAAGGAAAACGCGTACCGTTGCGTATCGAATGGATTCCCGACGGTTATGAGTCGTATTGCGGATTGCGGGCTATGGCTCCGGTACCGGCGAGCGAACAGGAAAAACAATCCTGGTGGAGTGAAATGAATCCGCAGATCGACTACTATTTTGTAGCGGGCGACGATATGGATGAGATCATCAGCGGTTACCGATCGCTGACCGGAAAATCACAGGTGATGCCTCGCTGGGCGATGGGATACTGGCAGAGTCGCGAACGTTATAAAACTCAGGATGAATTGCTGGACGTATTGAAAGAGTTCCGTCAGCGACAGATTCCGATCGATAACATCGTACTCGACTGGAATTACTGGCCGGAAGACGCATGGGGTAGTCATCAGTTCGATTCGGCACGTTTCCCGAATCCGAAGGGTATGATCGATTCGATCCATGAAATGAATGCGAAAATCATGATTTCGGTTTGGCCGAAATTCTATTATACGACCGATAATTACAAAGCGTTCGATCAGAAAGGCTGGATGTATCAGCAGGCGGTGAAAGACAGTATTCGCGACTGGGTCGGTCCGGGCTACATCGGCTCGTTCTACGACGCGTATGCGCCGGGCGCGCGACAGATGTTCTGGGATCAGATGAATGAGAATCTGTATACGCTGGGAATCGATGCCTGGTGGATGGACGCGAGCGAACCGAACGTACGCGACTGTACCGACCTGGAATATCGCAAAGCATTGTGCGGACCGACCGCGCTGGGGCCATCGACCGAATATTTCAATGCCTACGCGCTGATGAACGCCGAAGCGATTTATGACGGACAGCGCAGCGAAGACAACGACAAGCGTGTCTTCCTGTTGACCCGTTCGGGGTTTGCCGGATTGCAGCGTTATTCGACGGCTACTTGGAGTGGCGATATCGCTACTCGTTGGGAAGATATGAAGGCTCAGATTTCGGCGGGACTGAATTTCGCGGTGAGCGGTATTCCGTATTGGACGATGGATATCGGCGGATTCTGTGTCGAAAAAAGATATGAGAACGGACAGCATGAGTTTGACCGTACCGGAAAAGAGAATGCCGACTACAAGGAGTGGCGCGAGTTGAATACGCGTTGGTATCAGTTCGGTGCGTTCTGTCCGCTATTCCGCGCCCATGGTCAGTATCCGTTCCGTGAGATCTGGAACATCGCTCCGAAAGGACATCCGGCATACGAATCGGTTGTGTATTATACGAAACTCCGCTACAACATGATGCCGTATATCTATTCGCTCGCGGGTATGACGTATCTGAACGACTATACGATCATGCGTCCGCTGGTGATGGATTTCGCAAACGATCCACAGGTAAACGAGATCGGCGATCAGTTTATGTTCGGACCGTCGGTACTGGTTTGTCCGGTATATGCTTACGAACAACGCAAACGTGACGTATATCTGCCGGAAACCGCTCAATGGTATGATTTCTATACCGGCAAAGCGATGAAATCGGGACGACAGACCGTAGACGCTCCTTACGAACGCATTCCTTTGTTCGTGCGTCAGGGTGCGATCATTCCGTTCGGACCGGATATGCAGTACAGTACCGAAAAACCGGCCGATAACCTGATGCTTTATGTATATAAAGGACAAGACGGATCATTCGCACTGTATGAAGATGAGAACGAAAACTACAATTATGAGAAAGGAAACTATACGTTGATTCCGATCTCGTACGATGATAAGACCGGTGTGTTGACGATCGATGATCGACAGGGTGAATATCACGGGATGTTGAAAGAACGTAACTTCCGTATCGTGACGGTAGACGCGGGACGCCCGCAACCGTTTGACCTGAATGCGAATGGGATCGATGTGAAATATGACGGGAAGAAGCAACAGGTTAAACTATGAAGCTATGAATAAGACTTTTTTAATCATTCTCCTATCTACGCTTTGTTGTTTGACATCCTGTTCGGTGACCCCGGCACGTGCCCGCCAAGTCAGTTCGTTCAATCAGGGCTGGAAATTCAGCCTGAGTGACGACGAGAACGCCCGATTACCGGAATTCGACGATCGGGAATGGCGTTCGCTGAATCTGCCTCACGACTGGGCGATCGAAGGTGAATTTTCGATTGACAACCCTTCCGGAACGGGTGGAGGCGCTCTTCCGGGAGGTGTGGGATGGTATCGGAAAACCTTCCGGGTATCTTCCGGTGATGCTCCGAAAAAATACTTTGTCGATTTCGACGGGGTATATATGAATTCGGAAGTGTTCGTAAACGGACAGTTGATGGGGAAAAGACCTTACGGATATATCTCGTTCCGATATGATATGACTCCCTATCTCTATACCGATCGGGATAATGTGATCGCGGTGCGGGTAGATAATGAGGAGCAACCCAATTCGCGCTGGTATTCGGGGTGTGGGATCTATCGAAACGTCTGGCTGACCGAAGTGAATCCGTTGTATGTGGATCAGTGGGGTACTTACATCACGACCCCCGAGGTATCGGCGGAAAAAGCGCTTTTGTCGATCCGGACCACGTTGAAAAACGAGTTTCCGGAAACGGCTGCCATCGAGGTTCGTTCCATCTTGAAAGATAAGAACGGCCGATCGGTCGAACAGACCGCTTCGAACGAAGTGGTGGCAGGAGGCGGAAAAGCTACGCATGAGCAGATCATGACCGTGGACCGTCCGCAATTATGGTCGGTTGCCGATCCGTATCTCTACACGATGCATACGGAGATCCGTCAGAACGGAAAATTGATTGATAATTATGAAACTACAATAGGGATCCGTTCATTTCATTTTGATTCGAATGAGGGTTTTTTTCTGAACGGCGAGTCAGTCAGGATCAATGGTGTATGTATGCACCATGATCTGGGCTGTCTTGGAGCGGCGGTCAATACCCGAGCCATCGAAAGACAACTGGAAATCCTGAAGGAAATGGGTTGCAACGGAATCCGTACGGCACATAATCCGCCGGCTCCCGAACTGTTGGAACTTTGCGACCGGATGGGATTCATCGTCATGGATGAGACGTTCGATATGTGGCGACGTAAAAAGACAAAGCATGATTATGCCCGTTATTTCAACGAATGGCATGAACAGGACTTGACCGATCTGATCGTACGCGATCGGAATCATCCATCCGTTTTTATCTGGAGCATCGGAAACGAGGTGTTGGAACAATGGTCGAACGCGAGTGCCGACTCGTTGTCGCTCGAAGAAGCGAATCTGCTGCTGAATTTCGGACATGGTTCGGATCAGTTGGCTTCGATTCAGGATGAGATGAGTGTCAATTCGTTGTTGTGTAAGAAACTGGCGGATATGGTACGGACGCTGGATCCGACACGTCCCGTAACGGCGGGATGTAACGAACCGGATCCGAGCAATCACCTGTTCCGTTCGGGAGCGCTTGATATCATCGGATACAATTATCACGACGACTGGTTCGCGGCGGTTCCGGAGAACTTCCCGGGCAAACCGTTCATCATCACTGAAAGCGTATCGGGACTGATGACGCGGGGATATTACCGAATGCCGAGCGATGAAGAGTTTTTGTGGCCGGAACGATGGGACAAACCGTTTTATGACAGTACGTTCTCCTGTTCGTCCTACGATCATTGTCGCGTCCCATGGGGCAATCGCCATGAAGGTACGCTCCAGCATGTGAAAAACAATCCGTTCATCAGCGGTCAGTATATCTGGACCGGATTTGATTATATCGGCGAACCGACTCCGTTCGGATGGCCGGCACGCAGCTCCTTCTTCGGAATCGTGGATCTGGCGGGTTTCCCGAAAGACGTATATTATATGTATCAGTCGGAATGGACCGATGAAGACGTATTGCATCTGTTTCCTCACTGGAACTGGGCGGAAGGACAGGATATCGACCTATGGGCTTATTACAATAATGCCGATGAGGTGGAGCTGTTCGTAAACGGCGTATCGCAGGGAGCCAAAGCAAAACAAGACGATGAGTTTCATGTGATGTGGCGCGTGAAGTATGCTCCGGGATCGGTAAAGGCGGTTTCGCGAAAGAACGGTAAGATCGTTCGCGAGCAAGAGATCCATACGGCGGGAGAACCTTACCGGATTGAACTACAGGCGGATCGCAATCGGATAAATCCCGATGGAAAAGACCTGAGTTTCGTGACGGTGAATGTGCTTGATAAAAACGGAAATATCTGTCCGAATGCCGACCATCGGATTCATTTCGATGTGAAAGGAGCGGGATTCAATGCCGGAGTGGATAACGGAAACCCCGTATCGCTCGAATCTTTCAAAGCGACCGCCCGACAAGCTTTTAACGGGAAATGCCTGGTGGTATTGCAAAACAATGGGGAGACCGGAAAGATCCGGTTGACCGCTTCTTCGGATAAGCTGTTGCCGGCGAATCTGGAAGTGAGCGCACGTTAACTTTAAAGAATTCATACAATGAAAAATAAATCTCTGATCACTCTCCTGATGGGAGTGTCTTTCTCTTCATTTGCCCAGATTCCGGTCTATCAGGATGTGAGACAACCTTTGGAATTGCGGGTTCAGGATGCTTTGAGCCGGATGACGCTCGAAGAAAAAGTAAAACTTTGTCATGCGCAGAGTAAGTTCAGCAGCAACGGGGTTCCGCGTTTGGGAATCTCGGAGCTTTGGTGGAGCGACGGTCCGCACGGGGTTCGCGCGGAAATCAACTGGAACGACTGGGGTTATGCGGGTTGGACCAACGATAGCGTGACTGCCTTTCCGGCACTGACCTGTCTGGCGGCAACCTGGAATCCGGAAATGTCGGCAGGGTATGGACGGGCGATCGGTGAAGAAGCCCGATACCGCAAGAAAGACGTATTGCTGGGACCGGGTGTGAACATCTACCGCACGCCGCTGAACGGACGCAACTTCGAATATATGGGGGAAGATCCGTATCTGGCAGGAGTGATGTGCGTACCTTATATTCAGGAATTGCAGAAAAACGGCGTTGCCGCATGTATAAAACATTATGCTCTGAATAACCAAGAGCTGTGGCGCGGTCATATCGACGTAGAGTTGAGCGATCGGGCTTTGCATGAGATTTATCTTCCGGCTTTCAAAGCGGCGGTTCAGGAAGGTGAAGCTTGGTCAATCATGGGAGCCTATAACAAAATCCGGGGACAACATGCCTGCCATAATGATTTGATCCTGAATCAGATCTTAAAAAATGACTGGGCGTTCGACGGTGTCGTCGTAACGGACTGGGGCGGTTGTCACGATACCCAAGAGGCGGCGTTATATGGGTTGGATGTAGAAATGGGCTCCTATACCAACGGGCTGACAAGCGAAAGCGAGTTTTCGTATGAGGATTACTTTCTGGCTCAACCGTATCTGAATATGCTTCAGGCGGGAGCGGTCTGTCAGTCAACCGTGGATGATAAGGCGGCACGCGTATTGCGTCTGATATTCCGTACGTCGATGTTGCCCGACAAGCCGTTCGGTTCGTTGGCGACACAGGATCACTACGATGTAGCCGAAGCGATCGGCAACGAGGGGATCGTATTGCTCAAAAACGCTCCGGTATCGAAAAAACAGAAAGCGTTGCTTCCGATCGATCCGGCACGTTACAAACGGATTCTGGTCGTGGGAGACAATGCGACTCGCCTGCTCAATGAAGGGGGAGGTTCGTCTGAACTGAAAGTAAAAGATATGATCTCACCGCTCGACGGACTGAAAGCCCGTTATGGCGATAAAGTTAATTACACACAAGGATATACGGCCGGACGCCCGATGTATGGACGGATCGAAGGGATTCCCCAGTCGATCAGCGATTCGCTGCGAAAAGAAGCGGTAAGAATGGCTGCGGAGTCGGATCTGGTGATTTTCGTGGGTGGTCTCAATAAGAATCATTATCAGGATTGTGAAGCGGGCGACCGTCTGAGTTACGGTTTGCCTTTCGGACAGGATGAGCTGATTCGTGAGATTACGGGCGTGAATAAGAATATGGTTCTTCTTCTGTTGAGCGGGAACGCGGTAGAGATGCCGTGGCTCGATCAGGTACCGGCGATTGTTCAGTCGTGGTATCTGGGCTCGATGGGCGGGAAGTCGATCGCGAACGTACTCAGCGGGGATATCAATCCGAGCGGAAAACTACCGTTCTCCTTTCCGGTTCGTCTGAACGACTGCGGTGCTCATGCCTTCGACGAAATGTCTTATCCCGGCGATAGCATCCGTCAGATCTATAAAGAAGATATTCTGGTGGGTTACAGATGGCACGATACGAAAGAGATTCCTGCGCTGTTTCCGTTCGGATACGGAATGAGCTATACGGATTTCGAATATGGGAAAGCCCGTATCTCCGGTCAAACGCTTCGGGATGAACAGTTGCTGACCATCACGGTTCCGGTAAAGAATACGGGTAAGGTAGCGGGTAAAGAGGTAATACAGCTATACGTGAACGAGGCGGAAGCCAAAGTGTTGCGTCCGACCAAGGAGTTGAAAGGTTTCCGGAAGGTCGAACTTCAGCCGGGCGAGACGCAGGAAGTCACTTTCACCGTAAGCGTGGACGATTTGAAATATTACGATGATACGCGTCAGGCATGGCATGCCGAACCGGGTGCGTTCCGTGTATTGATCGGAACTTCTTCGGCGGATATCCGTTCGGAGGCCGGATTCAATTACGAACCGGCTTTGATGGGTAATAAATAAGAAATTTCTGTCAAATTAATCAATGGCAATTATCGGTTTG
>CAMTOW010000096.1 GCA_947074245.1 uncultured Bacteroidales bacterium
TGGATAATCGTTTTTCGGTATAGGTTGACGAACAGAATCAGCGCCACGTTACCGACATACAGCCAAGGCGAAAGAAACACTTTCGATAGCGTATCGGCCAACGTAGGATGCTCTTTGAAGAATGCGAAGAACACCTTCCGTTGCAGAAAAAAGGTGATGATCGTAATAAGCGAAATACACATTACATCGAATATACGTTCGGATATAACGGTTCCCAGTACGGTGGTAAAAGGCAATTTATGTTTTTTAGCGACATAGTTGAAGCGACAAATCTCGCCAAGACGCGGAAAGACTAAATTGACGCCATAATTGCCAAATACAGAATTGGTAAGATCATGCAGTGAGGGATTGATACCGAGTGTCTTGAATTGCATCTTCCAGCGATACGCCCGCAAGACATGGCTTAAAATCATGAAAAGTAAAGAAAGAAGGATCCATTTCCAGTCAATACCGCTATCGAGTACACTCCGGATCTTTGACATATCCTGTTCTTTATAGAGATACCAGATAATACCGGCGCCGAACAGGATGGGAATGCTAAAAATGAAGCTATTTTGGAGTATTCTTTTCAAAACAGATTATTTAAAAACGAATTCAGATTTATATTGTACCTTTGTAAAGCAAAACAAGGCTCGGGAGAGCCGTTGTCTATGCAAAGATAAATTTTTCGACAGGAAAGATATCTTCCATACTGGGAAGATGTTTTTTTTAGTCTTTTAGTGCAACACGCAACATTCATTAATTATTAAACAGGATGATTAAAACAGTAAAACCAAAAAAATTTCTTGGTCAGCATTTCCTGACGGATCTGAAAATTGCCGAAGACATCGCAGATACCATGGCGGATTTCAAACAATATCCGGTTTTGGAAATCGGTCCCGGAATGGGCGTTTTGACCCAGTTTATGGTTCAAAAAGGCTATGACCTGACTGTAGTAGAGCTCGATCGCGATTCAGTTGCTTACCTGAAAGAACATTTCCCGATACTGGATGGAAGAATAATCGAACATGACTTCCTAAAACTAGATCTTGACCAGCTTTTTCCGGGCGAATTTTGTGTGATTGGAAACTATCCTTACAACATTTCGAGTCAGATCTTCTTCAAGGTCCTTGACTTCAAAGATAAAATACCGTGTTGCAGCGGAATGATCCAAAAAGAAGTTGCAGAACGTATGGCTTCTGGTCCGGGCAAAAAGGCGTATGGCATCTTGAGCGTTTTGATGCAGGCTTGGTATAACATCGAATATTGCTTTACCGTGCATGAAAATGTTTTCAACCCTCCGCCAAAAGTAAAATCTGCAGTTATTAAAATGACCCGTAATGAGGTTAAACAACTTGATTGCGATGAGAAACTATTCAAAACGGTAGTCAAAACGGCGTTTAACCAACGACGTAAAACTATGCGCAACTCCCTGAAAGCCCTTCTTGGCAAAGAATGCGAAATATTCAGTAATTCGATTTTCGATAAACGTCCCGAACAATTATCGGTTCAACAATTTATTGAACTGACCAATTTGGTCGCTCCGTTTGTTATGAAATAAACCGAATATGTTTTGCATTAATACCCGACTATGATTCGATTTAATGATGATTATATAACCCGCGTTCAGGAAATCATTAAAGCCAAAAACGACGACGCTGCTCGTGAGATTCTGGCTGATCTGCATCCGGCCGACATCGCGGAACTTTATGAGGAGTTAAACCTGGATGAAGCGGAATACCTGTATCGCCTTTTAGATCCGGAAGTGGGAGCCGAAGTGCTCGCCGAACTCGATGATGACGATCGGAAAACGCTCCTCAGTCACCTCCCGAACGATGTGATCGCCCAACAATTTCTCCAAAACCTGGATACGGACGATGCCGTTGACATCATCCGCGATTTGGACGAAGAGGCTCAGGAGGATATCCTTTCGCACATGCATGATATCGAACAGGCTGGGGATATCGTCGATCTTTTGAAATATGACGAAGATACGGCTGGGGGACTCATGGGTACCGAAATGATTGTTGTGAACGAAAACTGGAGTATGCCCGAATGCATCAAAGAGATGCGTAATCAGGCAGAAGAGATGGATGAGATTTATTACGTTTACGTAGTTGATGACGACGAACGCTTGGTCGGTATCTTCCCTCTGAAAAGTATGATCACAAGCCCTTCGGTATCGAAAGTAAAGAAAGTGATGATGTATGATCCGATTTCGGTGAAAACAGACACTCCGATTGAAGATGTTGCGAACGACTTCGAAAAATACAATCTGGTAGCGATGCCGGTAGTAGACAGCATCGGTCGATTGATGGGACGGATCACGGTCGATGACGTCATGGATAAAGTGAGAGAGATCAACGAACGCGATTACCAGTTGGCATCGGGTCTCTCCCAGGATGTTGAATCATCCGATAACATCATTACGCAAACTTCGGCTCGATTACCCTGGTTGTTGATCGGTATGATCGGTGGTTTGAGCAATTCAATGATATTAGGGCATTTCGAGAGCGGATTCGTCGCAAATCCTGCCATCGCGCTGTTTATTCCTCTAATCGGAGGTACTGGCGGTAACGTGGGTATTCAGTCTTCGGCAATCGTCGTTCAGGGTCTAGCAAACGGCTCACTGAGTATGCGTACTTCCGGTAGACAAATCATGAAGGAGGCAGGCGTTGGTTTGATCAATGCGAGTATGATCTCCATCTTGGTTTTTATTTATAATTGGATCAGAATGGGGACGTCGGGGATTACCGTATCCGTTTCGTTATCTTTGTTTGTCGTGGTGATGTTTGCATCCATATTTGGCACGTTGGTACCGCTGACACTTGAAAAGCTGAAAATTGATCCGGCTATTGCAACCGGTCCGTTTATTACGATTACCAACGATATTATCGGAATGTTGATTTATATGTGCATCACCAATATATTGGCCTAAATACATAAAATTGAAATATGCTATGATTGTCAAACAGATTCTGTTTGAATCAGTCATTTTTAAGACAAAACAAGAAATACCCTATCTACTTGGATATAAACATAAAAGCTCCGTAGATTTTATACGAATCTACGGAGCTTTTATGTTTACAGGATCTGGAATCGCCTATCGATATTTCAACCTGATATCTGTTTCTCTATACAGCGATCCGTATTTTTATAAAATATAGCCATGGCTTCATAGTCATCTCTTTTTAATGAAGCAAAATAAATCAAACGCGCAACGAGATATCTCAACACCATAATATTCTGAAATTTCTCTTATAACGGATCCCCAAAATACATTTATAGAAAAGATGCTCAAATCTATTAACTGAAACACCGCCTTCTGCCGCCGATATTACAGAGAGTCGAGTCCATAAAAAAACTGAGTATAACGAATGCTCTTTTGCAAATCCGTTACACTCAGTCTATTTTATGCTTTGGAATTATAAGTTTATTTCAGCTTCTCATCGATCATATCGATTTTCTTAGCGATCATCAACATATCCTCTTTAAGTTTTTCAATCTTGCGTTCCATCTCTTTTACTAAAGCGTTTCCGCCTTTTGATGAAGAAGATAAGAATCCCATATTGTTTTCGTATGTTTTCACTTCGTTTTTAATATGGTCAAAAGTACGCATTAGCTTTTCGCGTTCTTTATAGAGTGAATTCTGAGCTTTTCCGGAATCTGCCAATTTATTGATATTGGCTGCGTACGAATCCAAATGTACTTTCGAACCATGCATATTAAATTTCTTGAACAAGACATCCAATACGCTTTGATAAGCTTTATAAATTTTATCTTTCTCTTTGAATGGCACATGCCCGATTGCATTCCATTGATTCATCAACTCCCGAACTTCCTTGTTCTTGCCATCAACCTCTTCTGAGGAAGCTAACGCGTTCAGTTTTTCAATAATCGCATTTTTTGCACCAAGGTTTTCAGTTTCTATGCTTTTCGTAGAAGCATTCGCTTTTTCTTTCTGTTCAAAGAAATAATCGCATGCTGCGATAAATCGATGCCATAAAGAGTCTGAGTATTTGCGAGGAATTGGTCCGATGGTTTTCCATTCTTTTTGAATTGAAACCATTTGATCGGTTGTATTTTTCCAATCAGTACTGTCTTTCAATGATTCCGCCTTCTCACACAATGCTCTTTTTTTCTCCAAGTTAGCATTCATATCATCTTTCACTTGATGATAGAAATCCGCTTTCTTTTTAAAGAAAAGATCACAGTTCTTACGGAAGCGTTCAAAAAGTTGATGGTTTATTTTCTTTGAAGCGAATCCGAGCTTTTTCCAATCTTCTTGAAGTTCGATTACCTTTTTCGTTTGAGCTTCCCAAGCTGCGAACGAAGTCAGTTTATCCAGATCATAAGATTCGATTGCTTCACAAATCGCGATTTTTGCATCGGCATTATGATTTTCCTGTTCTTTGATCGTTTCAAAATGGTGTTGATGTCGTTTATTTATTGCAGACGAAGCTTCTTTAAATCGGTTCCACAATATTTCTCTCATATTTTGAGCTACCGGACCGGTTTGACGCCATTCTTCATGCAATTCCTGTAATTTTCGAAATGATCCAACCGCATCATTGTCTTTCACGAGTGCTTCCGCCTCATCACATAAAGCTTCTTTCTTTTCCTGATTCTTTTTAAAATCATAATCGCGAAGCTCCTTGTTTATTTTCAAAAGATCATAAAATGATTCAGTACAGGTTTGAAACGACTTCCAGATTCCATTTACTTTGGCAGTCGGAATCTCTTTGATTTCACGGAACTGATGCTGCAATTCGATGAAATCATTATAATGTTTATTTATATTATCAGGATCGTCTACGATTTTCTGAAGAGCATTCAAAATCTCTTCTTTCTTGCGATAATTATCCTCTTTGATTCTTTCTCGCTCTTCATTTGCAGCAAGACGCTTTGCCTTAAACTCATTCAAAAGATCTTTCAATGTGTTTTCAAGACGGTCAGGTTCTGCTACGAATTCTGCTTCCGGATTGTTTTCTGCTTCGAATGCGCTTTTAGCGGTTTCAATCTCTTGCTTGCGCAGTTTATAATAAAGTTGCTTAAGTGCATCCACTTCATCTTTCACTGCATCTGTTGGTTTATTGATTATTTCCGTCAGATAAGCGATCAGATCTTCACGATTCGAAAAATCTTTTCTAGTAGTATCCTGTGTTGTTTCAGGTTCATGGTTACGAATTTCGCTGTTTGCCGACAAATCGGTAGTCTGCGAAATATTAGTTTCAAGAGCGTCAGTCATATCTAGTTGGATTAATAAAGCGTAGTTAACTTTTTATAATACAAAATAAAAAAAATATTCCCGTATTACAATCAAAACCAAATTCTTTTTTCCTGACTATGATTTTATTAACGACTATACACTCCCTTTAGGATTAATTTTTGATCATTTCAACACAACCGAACCCTAAGCCTACTTTATCTCCCAATCCGGTATTATATAAAAGGTGCTGCAATATCGGATGAACCTGAAAACGGAATTTATACATATATCCGATGATTTTAGTTTCATCATTCGTAAATCGTTTTATGAAAATACCTTTTCGCTTAGGCACAGATAGCAGTTCGAATTTACATTGTGGGTCATGAGGAAATTCTCGTCCATAGAAATGCATGTATTTATCTAGAAGATTCTTTAATAATGCTTCTTGATAATTTTCATCTTCCGGCCCGATATATTCAACACTTTTATTCATCCGCAGATTCGACACAACGATAGGTGATAACGAAAGATAGTCGATGCTTTTGGTAAAATCCACTTTTTGTATTTCTTCTACACTTTCAACCTGAAATTCAACCTGCGTCTTCCGGTCTCCGATCAATAAATATTGATCTCGGAACAATTCGGTAACGAATTCCTTTGTTTCCCGTTCTGGCAGAAACGAAATCCACAACTGCACCTTACGTGCTAATACAAACAAACGATCCTCCTCGACTTTAATCTTCGGAATATAAAAATTTGATAATGAAAACAGCTTATGACGAAGGTGTCGGTCTTGTTCGAAACCATTCTTTCTTAGCCAATCATTGTATCGTGTTTTATTTTCTGTGATTTTTCGATAAATGCAAGAGGACAACTCAAATTGATAACTTACGGGCAAAACATTACCATATATCTCACTTCGTACCAGCAAAACTATTTTAAATCTCATATTCCACTAAATTTGGCATAAAAATATAAAAAAGTCAAAACATATCACTCATCCGTTTGACATAAATTTATACTTACTTTACCAAAAAAGAGTTGATTCAGACCCTCTATCATCCAAATTACTATTAATTAACAAAAAAACATTCTTTATCTATGATCGCTGCTCATAAACAAATCAAAAAAAGAGGTTTTTGAAAATGTATTTTTAAGTAAAATATTTTCAAAAACCCCTTAGGTATATTTCTTTTTTAAAAAGCAGAATAGACTGTTGTCTATTCTAAAAGTTTAAAATTTGTTTATAGTTTGACGAATCGCCGTAAGTCTCTCCAGCAACCCTTCCAGCAAATCCAGTCGAAGCATATTCGCCCCATCCGATTTGGCAACAGACGGATCCTGATGTGTTTCAATAAACAAACCATCCACTCCGGTAGCAATACCAGCCCGGGCGATAGTTTCGATCAACGTTGGCATCCCGCCGGTTACTCCACTGGTTTGATTCGGCTGTTGCAACGAGTGCGTAACATCCAGTATCACCGGAAAACCGAATTGCTGCATAGTTGGTATTCCTCGATAATCTACCAAAAGATCCTGATATCCAAATGTAGTTCCGCGCTCTGTAAGCATTACGTTCTGATTCCCGCACTCCACCACTTTTTGTGCGGCAAACTGCATCGCTTCGGGCGATAAGAATTGCCCTTTCTTTATATTGACGATTTTTCTGGTCTTAGCAGCGGCTGCCAACAAATCGGTTTGACGACAAAGAAAAGCTGGAATCTGCAAAATATCAACATATTCGGCTGCCATCTCTGCCTCTTCTGCCGTATGAATATCCGTAACGGTTGGAATGCCGAAGCTCTGACCCACTTTACGCAATACCCGAAGCGCCTCTTCATCGCCGATACCGGTAAACGAATCGAGTCTCGATCGGTTAGCCTTACGATATGACCCTTTAAACACATAAGGAATCTGCAATCGTTCCGTAATCTTCACGATTTTCTCGGCGATATCCATCGCCATCTCCTCACCCTCGATAACACAAGGGCCCGCCAACAGAAAGAAATTATCTGCCGGATTGTTCTTTAATTGTTGAATATCCATATTTCGTTATGATAATTATTCATTTAAGACATGTATGGTATGACATGCCACTAAAGCAGATCGGAAGAGCGTCGTGTAGGGAAAGAGTGTTAAGATTAGTGTAAATCT
>CAMTOW010000097.1 GCA_947074245.1 uncultured Bacteroidales bacterium
CTAATCTTAACACGCTTTCCCTACACGACTCTCTTCCGATCTAGCTTCCTTCCATGGAGCACGAAAGCCGGTTTCAACTGGAAATTCAACGAGAAGAACAACGCTTTCATCAATGGCGGTTTCTTCACTCGCGCTCCATACTTCAACAATGTGTTTAAAAACTACACGGTAGATACATACGATCATATCACTTACGAAAAGATCTATACGGTTGAAGCCGGCTATACATTCACATTGCCGAACTTTACGGCTACCGTGAACGGATATTATACGGAATGGAACGATCGCGGTAAGACTGCGAGCCAGACATTGCCTGACGGAACGATCGGACGCGGTGTTTACAGCGGATTGGATGCACGCCACATGGGTGTGGAGCTAGAAGCTACTTATCGCCCGATTAAGAACGTTGAGTTCAAAGGTATGTTCTCTTATGGTGACTGGATTTATTCTGACAATGCTCACGTATCTCTATACGATGACAATCAGAACCTGGTAAGCGAATATGACGCGTATATCAAAGACGTACACGTTGGAAACGCGGCTCAGATGACGGCAGCCCTAATGGGAAGCTGGGAAATCACGAAAGGTTTGAAAATCGGTGCTGACTGGAACTTCTTCGGTAAGAACTATGCAGACTTCGATGTAAACAATCGTAAAGGGACTCCTGAGAAACATGAGTACTACCAGTCTTACAAGATTCCAAACTATTGCACGATGGATATCAACGCAAGCTACCGTATGAATTTCAACAACGGAATGGGTATCTCGTTCTTCGCGAACGGAAACAACGTTTTGAACAAGAAATACATCGCAGATGCGAAAGACGCAACGATCAACGGACAGCGTTCGGCTCTGGTATATTACGGATTCGGAGCTACCTGGTCGGCAGGTGTGAAAGTTTCTTTCTGATAAGAAGTTTTTCGACAAGACATTATAAAAAACAAACAGGGTGACCGAATCAATTCGGATCACCCTGTTTTCTTATATAGAGCTGTAAGAGGATTATTTTTTCTCTGCCTCTGCCGGAGGATCGATTTTGAAAATATCTTTGATTAATGCTTCCAGTTGATTTTTAGGCATCGCGCCTTGTGCCATTTTAGGTTCTTCGCCTACCGGAAGAAACAGAATGGACGGAATGCTGCGAATACCGAACATCGACGCAAGCGTTTGTTCTTTTTCGGTATCTATCTTATAGATATCCACTTTTCCGGCATATTCTGTCGCCAATTCATCAATAATAGGACCTACCGTTTTACATGGGCCACACCACGATGCGTAGAAATCGATGATAGCCGGAATCGTACCTTTGAATTTGAATTCTTTTTCTGCTGTGAAATCGAAGATCTTTTCTTTGAAAGTTTCTTCGGTAAGATGTTCTGCCATACTGTTTTGAGTATTTATTTATGGTTATATAGATCTCAATGGATTGATCTATCAGATAATTTTGGTTGTTTTTTCAGTTACTCGAGCGTTTTGTTTCATTGTGTTGAGCGTTTCCTGCATACTCGGGGTGAGTTGGATAAGCTCTTTTCCTTTGTAAATCGTCAGATTGTTCTTCTCAAAATGATAGACATTGACGATGTTGTCGGCGATATCGGCATAAATCACCCAAAGACTTTCCGGGCAATTGTTTTGGCGACAACCGCTGATGGAAAAGATGTTGTTGCTGCGATTGACCGGTGATATCACATTCCAGTCTTTTTTCAGATCATGGATCTTATCGCCTAAAACTTCTTTCAGATCATTGTCGAGAATGGTGATTCCGAAAAGTTGTTCGCTGGTGAGATGTTGCTCTACACTGTTGATCAGGAGTTGCCATGGCGAAGCCGGAGCTTGCGGAGCCGCAACTTCTTTTTCTTGCGCTTTCATTTCTTTTTCTTTAGCTTTTTGGTTCTGCTGAGTACAACTGCTGAAACAAACAGCCAAAATCGCGATCAGATAAATCAGATGTTTCATATCCCTATAAATTTTATTTCAACCCATTACCGGCGATCGGAGTAGACAGACCGGTATCTGATATGAAAGAATAACATCCGATGACGGATGTTGGTTTATTAATTGATCGGATTCTGTAGGATAAGAGAAAAAGAGGGTAGGAGCTTTGAGGTCAACCTATTGCCTATGTGGGTTGTTATTCTTGAAAATAACCGTATAAACAATTCGATAGTTATGTCAATGATCAGATTTACAAATGGAATTCAGCTGGATCCCGAAGAGTTGGTATATGTAGAAAAGCCGGCGATGAACGCCACGGAAAAGTTTAATGAAGACGTATGGAACTATGTGCGTGAAGGCGACACCGACATTCCGGAATTGGTAACGGTTCCGGCAGAGAACGTGCGTGTGGGAGAGACTATTTATAACTTGGACGGAACCATTAAGGCGGTGCGCATCGAATAAATCTCTAGTTGGCGGATCGGTCGGTTTTCGGCGAAAGCGAAACCGATTCGGTTTGGGATGATTATAGGTTTTAATGAAGACACGGGGCTTGCGGGATATCGCTATCGGATATCTACGCAAGCCCCGTGTGATTTATGGGGTTGTATGAATCAGCTCGGTTCGCTCTTATGGTTTGTGAATTTCGGGTAACGTGTTGAAATCGAAATTCGGAGTATCCGTCTGCTTCCAGCTTTTATAACGCTGAAGTTCGTCGTTCGCCTTGATCACGGCATAGGTAAGGAGTGAAATATCATCTGTCCAACCGATGAAGAGAAGCATATCCGGGATCAGGTCTAATGGCGATACGACATAAAGGATTGTCGTGGTGATCAGTAACAACTGTCCCCCGCTATATCCTTTATAGCTCCCGTTGAAGATATCTTTCAGATAACTCGTCATCAGATTGAACGTATCCTTGAGTTCTTTCAGACCGTTCTTTTTACTCAAGCGGATCGCCTGATTGATCAGATTGCGCATCAGAATCGGATTGGAAAGTATATTCTTTGCGTTTCTGACCCATTTCCCGTTTTTTAAAAGATGGGATAGGTTCATGATTCGTTTTGTTTTATTCGATCGTTTTTTGATTTTGCTCGCGTTGTTCACGTTGGATGCGAAGTCGATCCATCATCGCCCCGCTTATGATGGCGGTCGGTAAGGTAAGTGTCGCGATTCCGACCAATGCCATACAGCCGGCAAGGAGTTTGCCCAAAGGGGTGATGGGATAGATATCGCCATACCCGACGGTCGTAAAGGTAATGATCGCCCACCAGAATCCTTCGCCTATATCGGTGAATACGTCGGGCTGGGCTTGACGCTCGATGTAATACATCAGCGTAGCGCAAAAGCTCATTATCATCATGGCGAACGAAAGCGCGGTGAGAAGTTCGTATTTGACCGTTGATAAGGCTTCGCGAATCATTGCGAACGATTTTGTATAGCGAAGTATCTTGAATATTAGGAATATGCGTCCCAGTTCGATCATGTCGCGTACGACTTTCGCTTGAAAGAAGTAAGGAGCCGTAAACGGAAGAATCGCAATCAGGTCGATTACGCCCATGAATGAAAAAATATATTTTCGCCGCGCTTTCCATGCCGGAAGTTCTGGATATTCGACCGGTGCGGACAAGACTCGCAGAAAATACTCGATGGTAAAGAATAAGGCGGAAAAGACCGATACGGCATAAAAAAGGATGCTATACTTCTCCATATTCGGATAAGACTGCAAGACGACGGTCGCAAGCCCGATTGCAATCACGGAAGCGAGAAAAATACGAACATAACGACTTTTCAGAATGCGGGAGATCCGGTGCCATCTGCGGTTTCGGATCTGATTGACTTTTTCTTTGAATGGCATATGTGTTGAATTCTAGCGATAGAAATGATTTGTGTTGCAAAAATAATAGTTTCCGTCGGAGTTGTTTTAAGACATTTCAAATCAATCATTAATTAAAGTTTAGAAATGAAGCATTTAGAAGAAATAAAAATCTTTTGAAACCCTTATTTAGGGATAGATTGAATGCTTCAGAATTAAGAATAGATAATTTAAATTTAATAGAAGCGATTGTAAATTTTAAATTAAAGAGAAAGTGCTGTCGATAGTTAATCGATGATGGCGGTTAAAGAGAATCGAATGTTTTAGAGCAAATCTGTATCCTGATCGACTTGAGGAGTGGTCCGATGGCCCGAACTCCGGGAAAATGAACTGCAAAGGAGCTATCTGTCTGATTGACTTCTTTGAAAAGTATATAAAAACAGTCGGAGGATTATAGGCGGGAAATTGAGGAAAAAGGATGGTTCGGATGAAAATAACAAAGGAGTCTCTTCTCACGAAGAAACTCCTCTTAGTTCAGCCAGTCTATTAATTTAGATTGTTCTCACTTATAAAAACAAATATTATCCTAAATTGTTCTGAGGAATTGAAAATTATTTTCTGATTTTTTTTCGAAAAAAAATGGTCGAAAAATGGGATATATTATCTTTTCATTGAGGGGCTTTTTTAATGAGAATTTATTGTTCTGAGTTTTTCTCCTTTTATAAAGATGTCTTACTTTTGCCCCTCGAATTTTCACAAGAGGCATATGGAAAACATCAAAGTTATCAAGCGGGACGGTACTACGACCGTATTTGATAAACAAAAGATAGTCAGAGCGGTTAACAAGAGTGCGCAACGCATTGTTGTTACGCTGACTCGTCATGAACTGGATTTGATCTGCGATAATGTTTATAATTATCTGATCAAAAATAACATTTCAGTAATAAATGTTTTGCAGCTGCACAACATCGTCGAAACCAGTATTGATCAGGTCAATCATAACGTGGCGTCCAGCTATCGCGAATACCGTAATTACAAAGTGGATTTCGTCGGAATGCTTGATGAGGTATATCGCAAGGCCCAGGTCATCATGTATCGGGGTGATAAAGAAAACAGCAATACCGACAGCGCATTGGTTTCGACCAAACGAAGTCTTGTTTATAATGAACTGAACAAGGAGCTTTACAATAAATTCTTTTTGACTGTTGAAGAGAAGTCGGCATGTCGTGATGGTTATATCTACATTCATGATAAAGCGGCTCGTCGCGATACGATGAACTGTTGCCTTTTTGATGTGAAATCGGTGATGACCGGTGGATTCGAAATGGGCAATATCTGGTACAACGAGCCGAAATCAATCGATACGGCCTGTGACGTATTGGGTGATATCATCATGATGTCTGCGTCTATGCAATATGGCGGTTGGTCTACGCGTGTAGACGATCTTTTGGCTCGCTATGTTGAGAAATCATACAACCGATATGTGGAGGAGATCTCACAGATGCTTCGCGAATCGAATGCCGATATCAATCCGGATTTTGTGGATCGCTGGGCGATGAAGAAGACACGAAGAGATCTGGAACAAGGTATTCAGGGATTGGAAATCAAGTTGAACTCAGTGGCGTCGAGCCGGGGAGATTATCCGTTTACAACTTTCGCATTGGGATTGGGAACGGGTAAATTCGAAAAGATCGTATCCGAAGCGTTACTCAATGTGCGTATGGGCGGTCAGGGGCGTGATGGCTTCAAAAAGCCGGTCTTGTTCCCTAAACTGATTTTCCTGTATGACGAATCCATTCACGGAAAAGGTGGCGCAGCCGAAGATCTTTTTGAACTTGCCGTGAAGTGTTCGGGAAAATGTATGTATCCCGATTATCTGTCGCTTAGTGGCGAAGGGTATGTTCCTTCTATATATAAGATGTATCAGGAAGTCGTGTATCCGATGGGATGTCGCGCATTCCTTTCTCCTTGGTATCGTAAAGGCGGTATGTATCCGGCCGACTCGTCTGATACGCCTGTTTTTACCGGACGTTTCAATGTGGGAGCCGTTACGCTCAATATGATTATGATCCTGGCTAAGGCTCGTGAGGAAAATAAAGACTTTTATGAAGTTTTGGATTACTATCTGGAGATGATCCGTAAAGTGCACATCCGTACATACGATTATCTCGGAAAGATGAAAGCTTCGGTACATCCGCTGGCTTACTGCGAAGGTGGCTTTTTGGGCGGTAACCTCAAACCATACGAAGAGATCGCGCCTGTATTGAAATCGGCTACGGCATCGTTCGGTGTCACCGGTCTGAATGAATTGCAAATGCTATACAATGGCAAAACGATTCGAGAAGATGGTGCTTTCGCTGTAGAGGTGATGGAATATATCAATAAGAAAGTAACCGAGTTTAAAGAGATCGATAAGAATCTTTATGCGGTATATGGCACGCCGGCCGAGTCGTTGTGCGGATTGCAGATCAAGCAGTTCCGTGATAAGTTCGGTGTTGTACCCGGAGTTTCCGACCGACCTTATACCACCAATAGCTTCCATTGTCATGTAACGGAAGACATCAATCCGGTCGAAAAACAGGATTTGGAATATCGTTTCTGGAATCTGTTCAACGGAGGGAAGATTCAGTACGTGCGCTATCCGGTCGAATACAATCTGGAAGCGATTCGTACCTTGATCCGTCGAGCTATGAAGATGGGATTATATGAAGGTGTCAATCTGGCTCTGTCTTATTGCAACGACTGTGGTCATCAGGAGCCGAATATGGAAGTATGCTCGGCTTGTGGGAGCGAACATCTGACTAAGATCGACCGTATGAATGGCTATTTGAGCTATTCCCGTGTCAAAGGCGACACCTCTTTAAATGAAGCGAAGATGGCCGAAATCGCAGAACGAGTATCAATGTAAACCTCTTTTCATGAATTATCACAATATAACAAAATGCGATATGCTCAATGGCGATGGGCTGAGAGTGGTGCTATGGGTTTCTCATTGCACGCATGCTTGTCCGGGTTGTCATAACCCGCAAACCCATGATGCCGCAAGCGGAATTCCTTTTGATAAGGCTGCTTATGACGAATTGCTTGCTGAGATGCAAAAAGATTATGTATCAGGCATTACATTTAGTGGTGGCGATCCGTTGTCTCCCGTCAACCGTAAAGAGATTCTGGAGATGATTCAGCATTTTCGGTTGATATTTCCCGAAAAGACCATTTGGTTGTATACAGGATATGTATGGGAAGAGATTGCTCATCTTACGGGAATTCGTGATGTAGATGTGGTAGTTGATGGTCGTTATGTGCATTCTCAACGAAATACCAACTTGCCATATCGTGGTAGTTACAATCAACGGATTATTGATGTGAAAGAATCGCTCCGTCAAGATAAGACCATATTGAAACATGCTGTTGCTTCTGTCGACAAGCCGATGCCGGTCGCGGATAAATGTTGTTGTGGATAAATAATAGGTTTATTCATCATCAGTCAACTCCAAGATCGGAAGAGCGTCGTGTAGGGAAAGAGTGTTAAGATTAGTGTAGATC
>CAMTOW010000098.1 GCA_947074245.1 uncultured Bacteroidales bacterium
CCCCTCAGGAGTACGACTCTAAAGGGTACGGCGTATCCGAAGAGACCGGAATGATCACGATGGCCCATAACGGAAGTCTCTATCGGAATCTGACTCCTAATTCCCTGGAGAAGATGTTATCCGATACGAAATACAAAAACGGAGTTATCAACAACTGTTGATAACTCCGTTTTTTATTGAATTAGCCCCGGAGGGTAGCCGGTCTGAATACGGTTTGATCCGATGCGTAGAATGTACGGATTGAGCACCGGATATGAAAAAGGTGGATCTTATCGCTAAGACCCACCTTTTTCGGTATGTATATTCAATTCATGTTAGAGTGGATGATACTCAACGAATGCTTCGATCGCTTCGTATGATGCCAGACCCAGTTTGTGATATAGTTCTGCGGTCGCACGGTTACGCTCTTCCGAACGCTGCCAGAACAAACGCTCATCGTTACCAAGGAACGGCGCGCTTTCCATCTGAGACTGATGTTTCAGAATCGAATTACGTTTCGAGCGCAATTCTTCCGGGCTCAACGGAACGGCCATTTCGATGTGGTCAACTTCCCACTCAGCCCAAGCTCCGCGATACATCCAGATACGACAATCGTTCAACCATTCTTCACCTTGAGATTTCACAACATCGATCGCAGCAAGAACCGCGTCCAAACAAACTTTGTGAGTTCCGTGCGGATCGGCCAAGTCGCCCGCTACGAAGATCTGATGAGGCTGGATGCGACGGATCAGGTCGATTACGATCTTAACGTCTTTTTCTGATAGCTCCCCTTTCTTGATTGTTCCTGTTTCGTAAAACGGCAAGTTTAGGAAGTTCACGTTTTCCGGTTTTACCCCCATGTAGTTACAAGCCGTACGAGCTTCCCCGCGACGAATCAATCCTTTGATCCAACGCACGTCCGGCGTATCGATTTCGTTTTCAGCTTTCGGAGTGTCCAACGCTACGCGGATCTCGTTCAGTTTCGCTAGGAATTCAGGGTTGTTCACCTTGTATTCTTCAACCATTCCGTCCATGAACATCGAGAAACGTTTCACTTCTTCATCACCAACGGCGATATTTCCTGAAGTTTCGTATGCCACGTGTACGTCGTGATGCTGATCCACCAAACGTTTCAGTGTTCCGCCCATCGAGATCACATCGTCATCCGGATGCGGGCTGAATACGATTACGCGTTTCGGATACGGAGTCGCACGTTCGGGACGGTGAGTATCGTCCGCATTCGGTTTGCCGCCCGGCCAGCCGGTGATCGTATGCTGAAGTTCGTTGAATACTTTGATGTTTACGTTGTATGCAGAACCGTAAAGAGCTACGAGTTCGCTCAATCCGTTTTCGTTATAATCTTTGTCAGTTAGTTTCAGGATCGGTTTTCCTGTCATCTCACAAAGCCATACGATTGCGCGACGGATCAGTTTGTCATCCCAAGCGCAAGACGTTACCAACCACGGGTGGCTCAAACGAGTCAGCTGTTCAGCAGCCGATAGGTCGAGGTAGAATTTCGTGTTTGGATGTTGCTGAAGGAAAGATGCCGGAAGAGAGTCTGTGATATTGCCCTCTACGATTTCGCGGACGATGTCGGCACGGTTTTCACCCCATGCCATGAGGATGATGCGTTTCGCCTTCAAAAGGGTATTGATACCCATGGTCAAAGCGCAAGAAGGAGCGCCTTCGTTGGCGTTATATAGTTTGGAGATATTCTTTCTTGTTTCGCTGTCCAGCAAGATCAAACGCGTCTGCGAGTTGATCTGCGAGCCTGCTTCATTGAAAGCGATCGATCCCGAATGCCCCAATGAAAGAAGCGCCAGGTCGATACCTCCGTTGTCGTCGATCAGTTTTTCGTATTTTTGGCAGAATTCGAAAACCGATTCTTTCTCATCGCTGTTGTCCGGAGAAAAAACATGGGCCGGATCGATGTCGACTTTAGAGATGAACTGTTCTTTAATAGAATAATGTAGTGATTTGGATTCGTCCTGGAACGGATAGAATTCACATACATTAAATACGATCACATTTTTGAAGCTTAGGTTTTGCTTCTCGTGCATTTTAACCAACTCTTCATAAACACCCTGTGCTTGGTTACCACCGGTTACAGCAAGGATGCACGGTTTTGATTCGCTTTGTCTGGTGCGGATCAGCTGGGCGATCTCTGCGGCAATCTCTGCAGCGGCTTCGTGTGAGCTTTCATAGATATCTGTCGATATCTTCTCAAAACGGGTAAGCGCAGTGTGTTCATAAGCATTAACCGGACGATAATACTGTTTCGGTATTCGGTCCAGCTTAATCTGAGAACTTAGATTTGTCTTCATCTATTAAGGTTTTTAATATCTGTATTCGAATTGGCAAAGGTATTTATTTCAAAACGATAGACAATAAAATATTGTTTAAAGCTGTCAATTATTTTACAGCTTGGTTATAAATAATTATCTTTGAACCGTAAATAAATAAACGATAAACGTTAGTTGAATTAAAAATATTATTATTAACGTATCGCTTCTTAAGGAATTATAATCAAATACAATACGACATTAAAACACTATGAGATTAATCATTCAACCCGATTACGCGAATCTGTCACGCTGGAGCGCAAACTATGTTGCGTCAAAAATCAACGCGTTTGCACCATCTGAAGATCGTCCGTTCGTACTCGGTCTGCCTACGGGATCATCTCCGCTGGGTATGTATAAAGAGCTTATCGAGCTTTACAAAGCCGGTAAGGTTTCTTTTAAGAATGTGATCACGTTCAATATGGACGAGTACGTAGGTCTTCCGAAGGAACATCCGGAAAGCTATCATTCGTTTATGTGGAACAATTTCTTTTCACACATTGATATCAATGCCGACAACGTGAATATCCTAAACGGTAATGCCGAGAATCCGGAAGAGGAGTGTCAGCGCTACGAAGATAAGATCAAAGCGGTAGGAGGTATTCATTTGTTCCTGGGCGGTATCGGTCCGGACGGACACATCGCCTTCAATGAGCCATGCTCATCGCTTTCTTCACGCACTCGTATCAAGACGCTTACCAAAGATACGATTATCGCGAACTCGCGTTTCTTCGACAATGATGTGAACAAAGTTCCGAAAACGGCTCTTACCGTGGGTGTAGGTACGGTTTTGGATGCGAAAGAAGTTTTGATCATGGTGAACGGTCACAACAAAGCGCGTGCCTTGGCAAGCGTGGTCGAAGGATCGGTAAATCACAAATGGACCATCAGCGCACTTCAGTTGCACCCGAAAGGAATCATCGTTTGTGATGAAGCAGCAACCGAAGAGATCAAAGTGGGAACGTACCGTTACTTTATGGATATCGAATCAGAAAATCTGAATCCGGATTCATTGCTTAAATAAGCCCTCTTCACAACAATTAAATAGTAAATCAACCGTCGCGAGAATCGTTTCTCTGCGACGGTTTTTTTTTATGCGAATAATTATAATATCAATATACAAGGAGGCGAGAAAATAATCTGCATAAATATTTGAACAAAAATGCATAAAGAAGTGTTTTTAGAAAATAATATGAATAAATACACTGCTGGTTCTTTGTTTTTATGCGGAAAGTATTACTTTTGCCACCGGTTTAAGGAATAAATATACATATATGAAAAATAAGAAAGAGAGACTTCTTGTAATACGTGAAATCGTGTTGAACTCCAAAATAGGCAGTCAGGAAGAATTGCTGAACATATTGACCGAACGCGGATTCGATCTGACGCAGGCAACTTTGTCGCGCGACCTGAAACAGCTTCAGATCGCAAAAGTGGCCAATAACGACGGATCGTATATCTACATCCTTCCCGAAATGGGCGGCATCGGCAAGATGGTGCAAAGCAAACCTGCCGGAAGTTACGGTTTAGCCGCATCCGGATTCATCTCGATCGAATTTTCAAATCACTTGGCCGTGATCCGTACGCGTCCCGGTTATGCCAGCAGTATCGCCTATGATATCGACGTGAATGCGCCGCATGAGATTTTGGGTACTGTGGCGGGCGACGATACGATTCTGATCATTCCGCGCGAAGAGTATAGCCGCGAGCAGATCGTCAAAGCTCTTTCTGCTTTTATACCGAACATACATCTCTAAATCAGGAACGCCTGTTCCTGACCGAACCTAAAGACTATCATATTATTCTATCGTAGGAAATGGAAGAAACTATCAAAGTGATGGTTGCCGACGAATCGCATCTTTCGTATGTCGACGAAATCCTCGACACCATTGAAAAAGCTGCTAAAATCAGGGGAACCGGTATCGCCAAGCGTTCGCCCGAATATGTGAAACAGAAGATGCTGGAAGGTAAAGCCGTTATCGCTCTCTTCGGAGATATGTTTGCCGGCTTTTGTTACATCGAAAGCTGGAGTAACAAGCAGTTTGTCGCCAACTCGGGTCTGATCGTAGTGGATACGTTCAGAGGTCATGGATTGGCCAAGCGAATCAAGAAATTCGCGTTCGACTTGTCCCGGAAGAAGTTCCCGGGTGCGAAGCTCTTCGGTCTGACTACCGGAGCCGCCGTAATGAAGATCAACAACGAATTGGGTTACAGGCCCGTCACGTTTTCGGAATTGACAGACGACGAGGCATTCTGGAAAGGTTGTGAAAGCTGTATCAATTACGACGTGCTGAAGCGAACCAACCGGAAGATGTGTCTTTGTACAGGCATGCTTTTCGACCCGGCGGTCGATACCGAACCCATCTCTTGACCTAACGCGGACAATCTGCAATCACAACAAGAAATCACACACTTTACCTTTAATGAAAAAACAGGATTCTTCCGGGCAACCCCGGTGGATTCGATGAAAATAACAAACGCTATGAAAGAAAAAGTAGTTCTGGCATTCAGCGGAGGTCTGGATACCTCGTTTTGCGTAAAATACCTGGCCGAAGAGTTGGGTTACGAAGTTTATACGGCAATCGCCAACACAGGCGGTTTCAGCCGGGAGGAACTGAAAGCGATCGAAAAACGCGCTTACGAACTGGGGGCTGTCAGCCACGCCACGTTGGACGTAACGCAGGAATATTACGACAAGAGCATCCGCTACATGGTGTTCGGCAACGTGCTTCGTAACGGCACTTATCCGATTTCGGTAAGTTCGGAGCGCGTATTTCAGGCGATCGCGATCATTAATTATGCAAAATCGATCGGAGCAGACTGTGTTGCCCACGGATCGACCGGAGCCGGCAACGATCAGGTTCGTTTCGACCTGACTTTCGAAGTGCTTGCGCCGGATATCAAGATCATCACTCCGACGCGCGATCTGGTACTTACGCGTGAGGCAGAAATCGAATACCTGCGCAACCATGGCGTGGAGGCAGACTACAAAAAAATGGAATACTCGATCAACAAAGGGTTGTGGGGAACGAGCATCGGCGGAAAAGAAACGTTGAAATCAGACCAGACTCTTCCGGAGGAAGCGTATCCGTCGCAAATGACCGCCACCGGTACTGAAACACTGACTCTCGACTTTGAGAAAGGCGAATTGGCTGCCGTAAACGGAAAGCCGTTCGGCAACAAAGTGGATGCGATCGTCAAAGTTGAAGAGATCGCTTCCCAATATGCCATCGGCCGTGATATGCACATCGGCGATACGATCATCGGGATCAAAGGGCGTGTCGGTTTCGAAGCTGCCGCTCCGATCCTGATTATCAATGCCCACAAGATGCTGGAGAAACATGTATTGACCAAATGGCAGCAATACTGGAAAGACCAGATCTCTACCACCTACGGAATGTTCCTGCACGAGGCACAATACCTGGAACCGGTAATGCGCGAAATGGAAAGTTATTTGGAAACTTCGCAGCGTAACGTGACGGGTCGTGTGATCATCGAACTGAAACCTTACCATTATACTTTGGTAGGAGTAGACTCTCCGTTCGATCTGATGAAATCCGATTTCGGCGAATACGGCGAGATCAATAAAGCGTGGACCGCTGAAGATGTGAAAGGCTTCACGCGCATATTGGGTAATCAGACCAAGATCTATTACTCGGTACAATCTAAAAACGAAAAACAATAATCAGATATGATAAAAGTAGGTATTATCGGAGGAGCCGGATATACGGCGGGCGAATTGTTGCGACTTCTTGTCAATCATCCCGATGTGAGCATCGTATTCGTAAACAGCACGAGCAATGCGGGCAATAAGCTCTATGACGTGCATTCGGGATTGTTGGGTGAAACGGATCTTGCCTTTACCAGCGAGACTCCTTTTGAAGAGATCGATGTTTTGTTCTTCTGTACGGCTCACGGCGACACCCGTAAGTTCATGGAGAAACACGCCGACTCGCTCCCTGCGGATCTGAAGATAATCGACTTGTCGACCGATTACCGGATGGCGGGTGATGATCATGATTTCATCTACGGATTGCCTGAATTGAATCGCAAGAAGATCATTCGCGGACAGCGTATCGCCAACCCCGGATGTTTCGCTACGGCGATCCAGCTGGCGCTTCTGCCGTTGGCGGAAAACGGTCTGCTCAAAGACGATATCCACATCAATGGGATCACGGGATCGACCGGAGCCGGACAGCGTCCGACCGAAACAACCCATTACAGCTGGCGCAACGACAACGTATCGGTTTACAAGGCTTTCAACCATCAGCATCTGAACGAGATCGGACAAACGATTCGCGATCTGCAACCCGACTACAAGGGGGCGGTCAATTTCATTCCGGTGCGCGGATGTTTCGCCCGAGGAATCTTCGTGACGGCCTATACCCGTTGCGAACTTCCGATCGAGGAGGTTAAAGCGCTTTACGAAGAGGCTTATCACGATCATTCGTTCACATTCATTTCTGATAAGAATCCCGATCTGAAACAGGTCGTGAATACCAATAAGGCAATTATCTATCTGCAGAAACAGGGGGATACGCTTCTGATCATCTGTTGTATCGACAATTTGCTCAAAGGGGCTTCCGGACAGGCCGTTCACAATATGAACCTGTTGTTCGGACTGACCGAGACGACCGGTCTTCGCCTTAAACCAATGGGGTTCTGATCCTATCAAAACACATAAACCTGACATGAATTTATTTGATGTATATCCTCTTTTCGATATTGAGATCGACCGTGGCAACGGTTGTTACGTATATGATCGGAGATCGGAAGAGCAAACGTCCGAACTCCAGTCACTCCGGAGAATCTCGTATGCCGGCTTCTTCTTGAAAAAAAAAACACACAAATAGTATACTATTTTTCCTTATAATAACGGTCAGTATTA
>CAMTOW010000099.1 GCA_947074245.1 uncultured Bacteroidales bacterium
GGCCGTTGCGAAGTATGACAAAAATTCATAAGCAAAGAGCTGCTATACTGACAAAGATTCAGTATTCTGCTCTGGCGCTGTTTTTGATATGTTCCCATTAAGAATAAAAACATAAATCATATAAATATGTCATCAAAAAAAGAGAAACACGAAAATAATCAGGCGGAATCTGTAAATGAGGAATTGAATGTTGTAGATAATACTGAACCGACTCAAGAAGCAGAAGCAACGGTAGAAGTTGTAGAAGAATTGGAATTGCCTGAACAAAGTGAGTCAGCTGAGGATAATCTGGACGAGTTGTCTAAGAAAATGGATGAGATGCAGAAAAAATATGATTCATTGAATAATGATTATCTGCGTCTAATGGCTGATTTTGATAATTTCAGAAAACGCACATTGCGTGAAAAAGCCGATTTGTTGAAATATGGAAGTGAAGATGCGATTAAAAAACTTCTTCCTGTGATTGATGATTTCGAACGTGCCATGAGTGCCCTTGAGAATTCGGATGATATCAATGCGGTAAAAGAAGGCGTTGAACTTATTTATAATAAATTCCGTTCTTACCTCGAAACCAATGGTGTTAAGGAGATTCCTGCCGTAGGTGAGCCGTTTGATCTGGAAGTTCACGAAGCGATCACGACTTTCCCGGCTCCGACACCGGAACAGAAAGGAAAGATTATTGATTGTATGACCAAAGGATACACCTTGAATGATAAGGTGATGCGTCACTCTAAAGTAGTGGTAGGTGAGTAACCGTTAAAATACCGAATTGTATGGCAACTAAAAGAGATTATTATGAAGTACTCGAAGTTTCTAAAAGTGCTTCTGAAGACGAAATAAAAAAAGCTTACCGTAAAAAAGCGATTCAATATCACCCTGATAAGAATCCGGATGATAAAGCCGCTGAAGAAAAATTCAAGGAAGCAGCTGAAGCTTATGAAATATTGAGCGATCCTGAAAAACGGAAACGCTATGACCAGTTTGGTCATCAAGGTTTCTCTGGAGCAGGCGGTGGTGCTGGTGGCTTTAGTGGTCAGGGCATGTCTATGGAAGACATATTCTCTCATTTCGGTGATATTTTCGGAGGTCATTTCTCTGGAGGTGGCGGCGGTTTCGGTGGTTTTAGCGGCTTTGGTGGCGGAGGTTACGGCGGTGGTGGCCAAGCGCGACCTCGCGTCAATAAAGGTTCCGATTTACGCGTAAAAGTAAAAGTTACTCTTCAGGATGTAGCTCACGGTGTTCAGAAAAAGATCAAGGTTAAGAAGTTCGTTGCGTGTCAATCCTGCAATGGTACGGGCGCGGAAAACGGAAATAGCTTCCATACTTGTTCCAACTGTGGAGGAAGCGGAACCGTAAATCGTGTTCAGAATACGATGTTTGGTGCGATGCAATCTCAGGCTGCTTGTCCAAACTGTAAAGGTACCGGCAAAGTGATCGACCATAAATGTACTCACTGTACCGACGGAATACGAAAAGAAGACGAAGTTATTACTCTCAATATTCCGGCTGGTGTATATGATGGAATGCAGCTGTCTATGGCTGGTAAAGGAAATGCCGCGAAAAATGGTGGCGTTGCAGGTGATTTGATCATCGTTATTGAAGAAATTCCGGATGCAGAACTGATCCGCGACGAAAATGATTTGATTTATAATCTGCTCCTTACATTCCCCGTTGCAGCTCTTGGTGGAAGTGTCGAAGTTCCGACTATCGAAGGAAAGGCTCGTATAAAAGTTGCTCCGGGCACTCAACCGGGTAAGGTCCTTCGCTTAAAGGGCAAAGGCTTACCGTCTGTAAATAATTATGGAACAGGTGACTTGTTGGTAAATGTAACGGTTTACGTGCCAGAAAATTTGAGTGATGATGAAAAGAAATCGATTGAGAAACTGAAAGATTCTCCGAATTTTACAGCTAGTAAATCTGTTAAAGAGAAAATATTCAGCAAGTTCAAACATATGTTTGAATAATTTAGATTAAAATAATCGGATGATGCTATAATACAGGCATATATTGGAAACGCGGAGCTGTTTTAAGTTCCGCGTTTCGTTTATTCGTATTATCTTTGCGCCGTTTTAATCGATTTAATAATAGATGAACGAATTCTTTATTACATCGTCCCAATTAAAAAATTTTCAACTTAGATATGACTAAAAGAGATTATTATGAGGTGCTGGAGGTTTCAAAAGGAGCTTCTGTAGATGAAATCAAAAAAGCATACCGTAAGAAAGCTGTACAATATCATCCAGATCGTAATCCAGATAATAAAGAGGCGGAGGAGATGTTTAAAGAGGTCGCCGAAGCTTATGAAATATTGAGCGATGATAACAAGCGCGCTCGTTATGATAGATACGGACACCAGATGGGGAATTCAGGTGGTGGATTTGGTGGCTTTGATTTTGGAGGAGGTGCCGATCCGTTTGATTTGTTCAATCAATTCTTCGGTGGTAGTGCTCGCGGACAAGCCCGAACTTCACGTGGCTCGGATCTACGAGTTCGTGTTAAATTATCTCTTTCCGAAATTGCCAATGGTGTAGAGAAACAGATCCGTGTAAAGAAATATATCAAATGTGATCATTGTGGTGGCAATGGTGCTAAAGATGGTCGGGCATTTGAGTCTTGTCATACTTGTGACGGCTCTGGGGTCGTTGTTCAGGTGATGAATTCGATTTTTGGTCGTGTTCAGCAACAAGTTCCTTGTCCCGATTGTAAAGGTCAAGGAAAACGCATCACTACTGCTTGTTCGCATTGCAATGGCGAAGGTATCGTAACTGGAGAAGAGGTGATCAATGTCAATATTCCGGCAGGTGTAGCGGATGGAATGCAACTATCGATGCGAGGTCGTGGTAATGCAGCTCGTCGTGGTGGGGTTGACGGTGATCTGTTGATTCTTGTACAAGAAGAAGAGCATCCTGATTTGATTCGTGATGACAACAATCTGATTTATAATTTACTGCTTGATTTCCCGACTGCTGTATTGGGTGGCGAAGTAGAGATTCCTTTGATTGAAGGAAAAATGAAGATAAAAATTCCTTCTGGTACACAGCCTAATACGCTGCAACGCTTCTCTGGCAAAGGCTTACCTTCGATTAATCATTATGGAAAAGGAGATCTGATCGTAAACATATCGATTTATGTTCCTGAGACTCTTAATACCGATGAAGTCGAAATCATGGAGAAATTACGTCAACATGACAACTTCCGTACGAATTGTTCGATTATAGAGAAATTCAAGAGAAAGATAAAACAGATGTTTAATTGATTCTATTCTCTTGACTGAATAAAATAAAGGGCTGTGTGACATCCAATGTCATACAGCCCTTTGTTCGTTATGGGTCATTTGATTCCGGCAACGTCTTATTTGTCTCTTAATTCTGACTGATCATACCGTAATTCGTCATTTCTTTTCCGAAACGAAAAAGAGCAGTCTTCTAAAGGACTGCTCTTTTGATTTTGAAATTGGTCAATAAATTATTTTTTATTTGCCTCAACCCATTTGCGCGCATTTACGAATGCTTCGATCCATGGAGTTACCTGGTCGTTGTTAGCGCGATCTTGAGGGTAATAAGCCCATTGCCATGGGAATATTGCTCGTTCAAGATGTGGCATCATCGCTAGGTGACGACCGTCCTGCGAAACTAAACCTGCAACCGCAGCCGGCGATCCGTTCGGATTAGCCGGATAAGCGTCATAAGCATAATTGGCAATGACGTTATATTCGCTGATTGGTTTCGGTAAATGGAATTTTCCTTCACCATGAGCAATCCATACGCCCAGTTTCGATCCCGATAGAGACTTAAACATTACCGAATCATTCTGAGGGATATGCAATCCTACGAAATTCGATTCAAAACGATGCGAATCATTATGAAGCATTTTCGGTTTCTGTTCATCATTTGGAGTTATCAAACCTAACTCTACCATCAGCTGGCAACCGTTACAGATACCTAATGAAAGAGTGTCCGGTCTGCTGTAGAAGTTATCAAGCGCTTTTTTCGCTTTTTCATTCCACAAGAAACCTCCGGCCCATCCTTTCGCCGAACCACAAACATCCGAGTTCGAGAATCCACCGCAGAAAACAATCATGTTGACATCTTCCAGGGTTTCTCTACCGCTGATAAGGTCAGTCATATGCACGTCTTTAACGTCAAATCCTGCCAGATAAAGCGAGTAAGCCATTTCACGATCTCCATTTACCCCTTTTTCACGGATAATAGCTGCTCTTACACCGCTTTTTTCTCTGCGATCAGCCGAAATAGCGTATTTCGAGAGTTTACCGTTGAATTCAGATGAGAATGAATAGCGTAATGGTTGATTTTTATAGTTCTCGAAACGAGCTTTCGCTAATGTTTCTCCGCTTTGTTTGCGGTCAAGAAGATATGATGATTCATACCAAGTGTCGCGCGACGAGTCGATATCGAATGTATAGTCGTTGTTTCCTTTTTTGATTTCGATGGTGCGTCCTGCTACCGGTTTTCCGATGCATAGATAACCAACTCCTGCGTCTTGAAGGATTTTCTCAACTGCTTTTTTATCTTTGACTTGAACGATAACTCCTGGATTTTCGCTGAAAAGGATTTTTACGATGTCGTTCTCTGCGATTTCGCTCAAATCAATTTTCAAACCTCCGGTCGTATTGGCGAAAGTCATTTCTAGCAATGCCGTGATCATACCTCCGGCAGAGATATCGTGACCGGCGTAAAGAAGATTTTTATTCACCAATTCCTGAACGGCTTCAAATGCATCCGCGAAGTATTCAAAATTCTGTACGGTTGGAGTTTCGTTTCCTAGTTTGTTCAATGATTGAGCAAATGCCGATCCTCCGAGTTTGTATGAATCGAATGAGAAGTCGATATAATACAAGGATGCATTTTCGTCATTCACAATTACAGGCGATACCACTTTTTTGATATCAGAAACTTCAGCGCCACCCGAAATGATCACACATCCCGGAGAATATACTTTCTCGTCACCATATTTCTGGGTCATCGACAAAGAGTCTTTTCCGGTCGGAATGTTGATTCCTAGATCACATGCGAATTCCGAACAAGCTTCAACTGCTTTATACAAGCGAGCGTCTTCTCCTTCGTTTTTACAAGGCCACATCCAGTTCGCACTTAGCGAAATACTTGATAGACCCTCTGTAAGAGGAGCAAATACGATGTTGGTCAAAGCCTCGGCGATTGCCATAACGGAGCCGGCTGCCGGATCGATCAATGCTACCTGTGGAGCATGTCCGATTGAAGTTGCGATACCTGCGTTTCCACGGTAATCAAGTGCAACAACACCACAGTCGCTCAATGGAAGCTGAATCTCTCCCTGACATTGCTGACGTGCAACTTTACCTGTTACCGAGCGGTCTACTTTATTGGTTAACCAGTCTTTACAAGCAACTGCCTCCAACTGCAACACGTCCGAAAGATAGCTGTTCAACTGCTCTTGCGAATAGTTGATATCTTCATATTTTTCTTCGATCGTTTTGTCTGCCATCACTGTACGTGGAGCCTTACCGAACATATCTTCCAATTTCATGTCGATAGGTCTTTCTCCGTTCTCTTGTTCGAATACGAATTTCATATCATCCGTAGTTTCTCCCACAACATAGAATGGAGCACGCTCACGATCAGCGATACGCTGTACTCGTTCGATGTCTTTTTCTTTGATAAGCATACCCATACGCTCCTGAGATTCGTTACCAGCGATCTCTTTTGCCGAAAGGGTAGGGTCGCCCACCGGAAGTTTGTCCATATGGATGATACCTCCCGTAGCTTCGATCAGCTCAGAAAGGGCATTCAAGTGTCCCCCTGCGCCGTGGTCATGGATCGATACAATTGGGTTAACGTCCGATTCTGCCAATGCGCGCACTACGTTTGCTGCGCGCTTCTGCATTTCCGGGTTCGCGCGTTGCACGGCGTTCAATTCGATGGCGTTGTCATAAACACCTGTCTCAACAGATGATACGGCTCCACCGCCCATACCGATACGGTAGTTATCACCACCCATCACAACTACTTTGTCTCCTGTTTCAGGTTCCCCCTTCAAGGCGTCGCGCATAGTTCCGTATCCGACACCTCCTGCTAGCATGATCACTTTGTCGAAAGCGAACTTTTTCAGATTTTCCTGATGTTCGAATGTTAGCAATGATCCGCAAATAAGTGGCTGACCGAATTTATTTCCGAAATCAGAAGCCCCGTTAGATGCTTTGATCAGGATTTGCTCCGGAGTCTGATACAACCAAGCACGCTCTTTCATCGAAAGTTCCCATTTTCTGTTCTCTTTCGTACGTGGGTATGAGGTCATATATACGGCCGTACCTGCAATTGGCAACGATGCTTTACCTCCGCCCAGACGGTCGCGAATCTCTCCTCCTGTTCCGGTTGCTGCGCCATTGAATGGTTCTACCGTTGTAGGGAAGTTATGCGTTTCCGCTTTAAGCGAAATAACGGTTTTGATATCTTTGATTTCAAAATAATCGGGTTGATCAGGATTTGCGGGCGCAAATTGTTCGACAACTGGACCTGCGTTGAAAGCAACGTTGTCTTTGTAGGCTGAAACAAGGAAGTTTGGATTTGTTTCAGATGTTTTCTTGATAAGTTTAAATAAAGAAGATTCTTTTTCTTCTCCGTCGATAACGAAAATTCCGTTAAAGATTTTATGACGACAGTGTTCTGAATTGACTTGTGAAAAACCAAATACTTCACTATCTGTTAACTTTCGGCCGATACGTGCGCTGATGTCGTTGAGATACGCGATTTCATCTTCGCTCAACGCCAATCCTTCTTGCTGATTATATGCCGCGATATCTTCGATATAAAGAATCGGTTCCGGTTTTTTGTTAATCTCGAAGATTGATTGTGACAATCCGTCATACAAGCGCTGAAGCATCGGGTCATGATCCGCTTCCTTATTGCTTACCGGAAAATACTCTTCAATACGAAGAATTCCCGTAAGACCCATGTTTTGGGTAATTTCGACAGCATTCGTACTCCATGGAGTAATCATCTCTTTACGTGGACCGATGAACCATCCCGATAGGGTTTCTTCATTCAGTGCTTCGGCATCGCTAAATAGCCAGCTGAGTTTCTTAATCTCGTCGGAAGACAACGTGTGATCAGCATTTACTGCTATCACCGTCTGTGCGGGAGTTTTAAAGAAAAGAATCATTTTTATTTGTTACTTGTTAGTATGGACAAACTCGAAACAGAAAAATG
>CAMTOW010000100.1 GCA_947074245.1 uncultured Bacteroidales bacterium
CGATCTTCAGAAACGCCGAAGAGAAAATTTGCAAATTACTTAGTCCCTGGATGGCACGGGAATCTTTGCTGAAGAAAATACTCGATGTGCATGTTCGCAATATGCCGCTTTACTGATATGGTATACACGGGTATGTGCTTTCTCTGACCGAAGCCGCTCTGGAGATTTCCGACGGAAACGTATCGCAGGATATTCTGACACGGATCCTGGAGGTCGGAAAAGAGATGATTCAGGAACCGGTCGTTCTGATCAATGATGTAAAAACGATTCTGCCCAAACTGAAAGAAAACTATAAATTACTGGTGATTACCAAAGGGGACCTGCTCGATCAGGAACGAAAACTCGAATTATCCGGTCTGCTCCCGTATTTCGACGGCGTAGAGATCATGAGCGATAAAAAAACAGAAGATTATCACCGACTGTTTGACCGACTCCAGATCAACCCATCCGAATTTATGATGGTTGGCAATAGTATTCGTTCAGACATTCAGCCCGTTATGGCATTAGGAGCACGCGGCGTGCACATCCCGTATGAAATAACCTGGGCGCATGAGAAAGTAGATGATTTCGACAAAAATAATCCGCTGTTTTCAGAGATTCAAAAAATGGAAGAACTTTACAAACTTCTGAATTGACCATAATAAAAGAGCATCCCGCTTTCCGGTAATCCGGAGGGCGGGATGCTCTTTTTTAACAACAACTATTCAAATCCCCAATGGGATGTCGATTCAAAAACGGGGACGAATCGAGATAGCAATACCTCCTCCTGCGACCATTTTCACAGGGAGAGAGTCGCCATAACGAACGATCTGTTTCGAAATCATACATGCCGTCGGATTCTTATCCCACGATGTATCTTTCGTATCGGCATAGATAACAGCCTCATATTCCGGCCCGTCTTCGAGAAAATCAAGCAGGAACGTACCTTGAAACGGTTTCTCTCCGGCAATTCCTCCCACATACCAATCTTGTGAAGCTTTGCCTTTTCGGGCAATCAGTACATGACGACCGATTTTTGCTGAAAGTACTTTCGTATCCGACCAATCGACCGGAACCTCTTTGATAAAATCGAAAGCCGGTTGATCGACATAGTTTTCCGGTAAATCGGCAACCATCTGAATCGGGGAATAAAATACCACATAGAGAGCCAATTGATGCGCCAAAGTCGTTCTCACCCGATATTGCCATTTATACTCCTCTTTTTGAGCGGGAGTCAGTTTCTTATAGTCTTTATTGATCGTATTGAGAAATTGCAGATCGAAGATACCCGGCGTATAATCCATCGGCCCGGCCAGATTGCGCGTAAAGGAAAGTGTCACGTCGTGATTCAGATCATTCCCTTCGCTCCATGCATTATATTCCTGTCCTCGCATCCCCTCTCCACTCAAAAGATTGGGATAGGTACGGCAGATTCCGGTCGGATGCACCGGTTCATGAATATTGATGGCGATCTGATATTGAGAACCTTTGATTACGGTTTCGTTGAAATGATTGACCATGAACTGATCAAAATGATACTGATTGGCAATCTTGCCCACATATCCGGTCTTGACGGTATGGATTCCTACATTCTTGTAAAATTGATAGGCGCTGTCCATTTGCGAAATATAATTTTTCACGTCTGCGCCGGTCTCATGATGACCGATCAGGAGCACACCTTTCGATTTAGCATAATTCGCAAGCTGTACGATGTCGAAATCTTCATACGGTTGAGTGAAGATATAATCCTTCCATTCGCCCCAACCTTTGTTCCAACCCTCTACCAACACCCCTTTGATTCCATGTTCGGCGGCAAAGTCGATATAACGTTTCACATTGTCGGTATTGGCTCCGTGTTTTCCGCTTTCAAGGCTCCAGTCGGAAAGTTTCAGATGCATCTCCCACCAAACACCCAAGTATTTCATAGGCGTGATGTAGGATAGGTCGGTCAGTTTATTGGGTTCGTTCAGATTGAGGATCAGGCTTGATTCGATCAATTCGCCGGCTGTAGATCCCAGCATGATCACACGCCAAGGTGTCGAGAATGGAAGCTGAACCTGAGCGGTCACACCATTCATATCGGGCAATGCAACATTCATCCGGTAGGATTGTGGATCCAAACACAACGACATGGCCGGATAATTCCACAATGCGGCTTCGTGGATAGAAATGAAATTTCCGGCGGGAGTCTCCATCGTTAGTGGCGTATTGAATCCGGTTTTACATGGGCTGGACTGTGAGTAGCTTCCGGAAATGGAACGTTCCATTTTGGCTTGATCCACTTCGCTGAGTTTCGATTCGATATAGAAATGCTCATCGGTTTCCCAGTCCGAACCGTTCCAATAAGCCATATTATCGGAAGAAAGATTGAATCCGGTCAACTCCTGCCGAATCACGGCATCGGTATCACCCGGTAAGACATAGCGGAATCCGACTCCGTTATCGAATACCCGAAAGACGATTGTCAGGAATTGTTTGTTCTTGTTTTTCAGATCAATGCTCATTTCCGTACAATCGGCGTTGATCTCATCATATTGTCCCCACACCGGATTCCAGGTCTCCTGCCTGTCGATGATATGCATATCGGCAATAGTCAGATCCTTTTCGAAATCGGCATTCTGGAGAAGAAGTCCCAGCGGAGATGGTTGTAAAATCGTATCGTTGTGATAGATGACTTGATACAAAGGAGCACCTTCTTTATCTAGATTGAAGTGTACAGAGATATTCTTATCGGGTGAATATGCAGTCGTTTCGGTCTTATGATCGCAGCTCATGCAAAGAAGCAAACCCGAAATCAGAATTCCTGTCTGGAAAAAATTTTTCATAGGTACGATGATTGAATTTGACACCTACAAAACAACCCATTTACCTAAAAAGTTCTTCGATTTATTAATTTACTATAATTTCAACGAATCAATTCTTCAATCGACAATCTTCGATCCGACAGTTTTTTCGTTTGCATTGATGGCGCTGATGCATGATTGCGATCCAGATGATATACGGCAATGTAAAGACCTGAAACGCACTGTATAATAGGTTTTCTGCAATGGGAGTATGAGTCATGTGCGCAACGACGGCTCGCATGATCAAGTTGATGACGATGGTTCCCAACAACCAAAAATACTGGCCCGCGATAAGAAACGGAACAAACCACAGGCAATAGACCAACGCGTAAAGGGAAGCGAACCAAATGCTACCCCGGAAAAATGCCATCGTATAATAGACCAGACGTATGATACAGCGTTTCCAGTTCAAACAACCCTGGAGAATGATTCGTCTGTCTCCTACCAACGGTTGTAAGGCGATTCCCTGAGCTGAGAGGTATTCGGCAATGCCCCGTCCCCAATCTCTGCGCTTTTTCACTTCGTCAAACGGTTGAAACTGATTATATACATCGGCATCGAACAGCATAAAATTACGCGCGGCCAATCCCGTTGCGGTCAATACCGATTTCACCGAATCGTTCCAGATAGGAGCCAATGTAAGAAACAACAGGTCCACCCACGGCCAGGTTGCCCGTTCTGCGATATTATGCAACCGGAAGAAAGGTAAAACCGATATCATCCCCAAACGCTTGTTGCGCATATAGCTGACCAACGATTCGAGCGTTCCCATCCGTAACTCTACGTCAGGATCCATAAACACAAGATATCGTCCTTTGGCCGCCAACCCCAGCTGATAATTGATTTCATTACTTGCAAGCCATTCCTTATGGAGGGTTTCGATATTCAAAAGTCTGAAACGAGAATCCTTACTGGTCTTTGCATTGATCACCTGCATGGTCGCCGCGTCGGGACGATAAATCCCGATAATGATCTCCAGCTTCGGATATGACAAAAAACTAAGAATATCTAAGATATATCCGACGCGCATCGCCGAATTATCCGCGCGGACCAAAACGGAGATGAGCGGATCATCCTTCAAACGACCCGAATGCGGAAAAACCGGACAGAAGAAAGAGTTGTACAGAGCTACCAATAAACGGAGCAACAACAATATCGTAATGCAGATCAACAGAATTTTCATAATAAACCATAGATTGCCGATGCCTTCTTTCATGACTAACGTGGCGTACGTTATTTGATGCGCATCCTATTCCGTGATAATAACATATCTGATTTTATTTTTGTTTTTACGCTGACCGCCAAAAACAGATTGAAAACTGACGACTGATAATCGAACGTTCAGACAAACCGACAAATGCATCCCGACGGTGTATTCTCTTTGAATTTAAGATCTGCTTTGATCGACTTCCTGGTCAATCCAAGTTCCTCAACCTCCGAAATACAAGACTCGTCCAACCGGATAAAAAAAGAGTTTGATTCGGATTGTCATTCCGAATCAAACTCATATATTTTTATCATATTTCCCGGACTAAGATATCACGGATATTACCGATTTTCTCAAGACCGCTCTACCCATTCAATCACTTGAGCGACTTTATCATCGGTTGGCATCGTGGCATCCAGCCAGTGAATCTCAAAACCTCGACGTTCCATACCGCGAAACCAAGTCATCTGACGTTTCGCAAACTGATGAATGGCTGTTTCCAGTTCGTCGAACATCTGCCCATAGGATAGGTGTCCTGTCAGATGCAAAGTCATGTATTTGTATTCTAAGCCGTAATAAATCAAGTCTTCAGGTGGAATTCCACTCTCTAAAAGAGTACGAACCTCATCAAGCATCCCCTCCTCAAAACGTTTCAGCAATCGATCCGAGATCTTCTTTCTTCGCAATTCCCGCTCAATGTTCACTCCGATTATCAAACTGTCAATCGGCGGCACATCCGTCGGGATCGCATCATTCTGTCGATAATATTCCTGAATCTCGATTTCACGAATCGCCCGTTTCACCGTATCCGTATCCGACACATTATGCAGTGTCTTATAGGTCTTCAGCATCTCTTCCAGTTCGATCAGGCTTTTTGACGCCAAAGAATTTCTCAACTCGGTATTCTCGGGGACATTGAGCAACCGATAACCTCTCAATACGGCTTCGATATACATCCCCGTTCCTCCGCATAAGACGGGTAGTTCTCTTTTTTCCCGAATCCGGCGGTAGGCATCCCAAAAGTCATGCTGATATTCATATACGTTGTATTTATATCCGGCATCCCGAATATCAATCAGATGATACGGAACCGGCTTGCCGTCGATGGCATATTCATCCAGATCTTTTCCGGTCCCTAGATCCATACCTCGATAGATCTGTCTCGAATCCGCGCTTATGATTTCGGTATTTAATGCCGACGCGACGGCAACCGCAAGAGAAGTCTTACCGGATGCCGTCGGGCCGAGAATCGTGATTAATTCAGTCATTGATATTATTGATATATTTTTCAACCGGGAAAATCGTCGTTTTCAATAATTCGAACTCTTGTTCGAAACATTCTCCGAAAACATCTTTTCCCAGATTATTTTCTATTTCTTGCTGTGTCCAGAACTTTCCTTTCGGAAATAGTTTATTGTGTGTGATCGATTCGTCTTTCAACACCAGATGATACAAAAAGAGAATTCGCTTTCGATTTCGGCTTTCAAAGGTATAATTGAACATGAACTTCGGCTTTTCGATCAGATTCATCCCAACCTTGTGCAATATATCGTCCACACATTCATTAAAATCCTCCCGAAAATACAAATCACGACGGAATGGTGTATCCATCCGGTCGTATTCATCATATTCATCAAAGTCTCCTACCCGTTTAGACAGATAAACACGCCCTTTGTAAAAAAGAAAAATCCTCACTTTTGGATGTAGGTATTTCTCTTTGCTCTGATAACTGATCGAACGGGATATACGGCCGACTACTCGCGCATTATCATCGATTATCGGAAGCCACTCTTCACACTCCAAATGCTTATTGATATAATAGATGCGAATATGTTCGAATAGCATGACGCCCAATAACAACCCCATTCGGATATAGCTGAATATCAAACGATGATTCTCCGGAGTATGCCATTGTTTGAAAACGAAAATATAAAGCAGGCAAGCGATGTTATAGATCAGGAAGACAATTATGATGATCCGGCAAATAAAGAAAAGCTCATATAAGCTCCGTTTCAAATCCAGAGTAAGCGTTCCCTTTACCAGACGCGAAGAATAGAGCATGATTTTCTTTTTCTTGCGAAAAATCATAAAGACGAAAAACAATAGCAACGGCACACTGAAGATAACCGTATAATGCTCAAAGTAAGGTTGCCAGGGAAGCAGGCTCAAAAATGAAAAAAAAGTAAGAATGAGCAAACTGACTATATACAGAACATTATAAATCTTTCGCTTCACCCATCTCGAAAATACGATAAAAATACCGAGTAAGGATATGAGGAACGAAGTCGATAAAGCTGTGGTGAAGGATATGAATATATTCAGGAATGCAAACAGTAAAAGCGGTAGCAATCCCAAAGCGGGATTAGATACATATCTTTGTTTTTCTTGCCATTTCATCATCTGTAATTATAAATAGTTGAATATCTGCCTGCCGTTAATTTAATCCTGATTCTCAAAAAAGCATATGATGTGAAGAAACTAAAAATCAATGCAGATAAATCCGTTTACGATGTTTGTAACTAAAAAACATACACTCCATTTCTCGCAATATAAGTATGGTCAGAAGTACAAAGACTCCACTCATTCTGTAAATCGGTTTGTTCAGAATCTGATTATCGATAAAGAAATAGCATAATGCCAAACCCGCCAGGTGAATAATGAACATCACCAATAGAAGAAACGCCATCTGATTGAACTCATAAAGATTTCGGGCGATATTATCGGCAGCCGGTTGGTGTATCCATTTGAAAATGTTTCGATAAAGATATTTCCGATTAAAGAACAGATACGAAAACAAGATGATCAGAAAAACCTCAGCACTTATCGGAATGAAAAAAGTTGCCCGATCTTCCGGAAAGAGATAAAAATGAAAGATAAACAACGGCAACGCAATGGTCGATATAAACAATCCGATTATAAAACCTTTATAACGCGTACTGAAGATCAGAATGAAATACAACAATACCGTCGTAAAAAAGGCTCCCAGCATCGCCATCTTGTAATTCATCAACATATCGCATAAAATATATACGATAAGCGGTAAGAATCCCCAACATGAATTTAATGGTCTTTCTGCTTTCATAACCAACAAATACTGGCTATGAACGGTTTTCTGTTGCCATATAACCTCTAATGGAATGAATTGTATGAATAA
>CAMTOW010000101.1 GCA_947074245.1 uncultured Bacteroidales bacterium
TGTAAAAAATACTTTTGATTAATATAAATTGTATAATAAATAGGTTTATAGTTTAATAAATTGTTCAGTTGTTGATTTGTTTTTATGTTTTATTTGCGATTTAAAGTGTCTGTACATTAAGATAAAAAATATCAAATTGCATAAAATTTATTCTTTTCAATGAAAAAATGCACAAAAAATGCTTTTTATATTTGCAAAGTATTTATTTTTACGAAAATATTTGTTGTCTAGGGTGGAATGCTTGCTATGATTTTATAAAGCAAATATTAATAAATATTTATCAATCAAGTCTAATAACAAAAGTATCTCTATGAAAAGATTAACTTTCCTCTTGTTTTGCCTGTGTATAGGTATTGGAATAGTTAGTGCTCAGACTACGCACGTCACTGGTATAGTGATTTCAGCGGAAGATAATGAGCCTATTATTGGAGCGTCTGTAGTGGTAACTGGAACTGCTGTAGGTACGGTTACGGATTTATCCGGACATTTTACTCTGGATGTTCCGACTTCAGCTAAGAAAATTCGAGTCTCTTACGTCGGAATGGACACGAAGGATGTCGACATCAAACCGAACATGAGAGTTTTACTTTCCGTTACGACTCAGAATATCGATGAAGTCGTTGTTACGGCTATGGGTATGAAAAAAGATCGTAAAGCGCTCGGTTATGCGGCTCAGGACCTGAAAGCCGAACAGTTAAATACCGACGGTACGACATCTTTGGCAAGTGCCATTCAGGGTAAACTGACAGGTGTTGATATTCGTCAGTCATCGGGTATGCCGGGAGCATCTTCTCAGATTGTGATCCGTGGCGCTCGCTCATTCAATGGTAATAACCAGCCGCTGTATGTAATCGATGGTATGCCGATCTCTTCTACGGCTGACTTCTCAACAGGAAACTCGGTTACCGGTGCAAATATCGCCGATCGTAGTATCGATATTAATCCCGAAGATATCGAAAGTATCAACGTATTGAAAGGTCAGGCAGCGTCGGCTCTTTATGGGATACGAGCTTCGAACGGTGTAATCTTGATCACGACCAAACGTGGATCGAAAGGTTCTTCTAAAGCACAGGTTGTTGTTTCAACAAACATGAGTGCGGAACGTGTTTCTCGTAAATTCAAACGTCAGAAGACATATGCGCAGGGGAACTATTATATCCAGAAAGGCGATGGAACCGTAACCGGGTATGATCCGTCATCTTCCATGACCTGGGGTCCGAAAATCTCAGAACTTCCATTTGATACTGAATATGGTGGAAATGTGATTGAAGGCGGTGTAGCGGGTAAATATTACAATCCGAAATATAAACTGGCAGGATTAGATGGCTGGACAACTCCGCAGATTTATGATAATGTCGGTGATTTCTTGGGAACTGGTTTTACGGAAAATACCAATTTCTCAATCTCTCAAACCAAAGATCGTCTGTCGTTTTCAACAGGGGTTAATAACTCCTACCAAAACGGTGTGCTCCCATCGACAGGGATGAATCGTTGGGGGGCGCGTGGTTTGGTAGATTGGCAGATCGACGACGAATTTAAATCCGGATTCTCTTTCGACTATGCGAGTACGAAGATCACCTCTGCTCCGGGTGCCAACTCCGGTATTATGAACGTGGTTTATTCGGCTCCGGCGGAATACGATTTGAAAGGCACTCCATACAATGTGCCGGGTGACCCTACGAGTCAGGTGTTGTTCCGTGGGACAAACTTTAATAACCCGTATTGGTGGGCTGACAACGACCAGTATCTGCAGCATACCAACCGTGCATACGGAAATGCTTATGTAGAATATCGTCCGAAAATCGATTGGGGTGATAACTACAACTTGGTAATCCGCGAACAGGTTGGTGAAGATATCTATACGTCAAACTATAGTGACGTAGCTGAAGTAGGTTCTGCTGCAAATAAAAAAGGGGAGATTACAAATTACGGTGTTTCTAAAAATGTATTCAATAACTTGTTTACTATCAACTGGAGCGGTAAATGGGGTAAATACAATGTAGATGTGATGATCGGTAATGAGATCAATCAGGAAAACAGCCGTATTTGGAGCTATTATGGAAGTAACTTCAACTTCTATGGTCTACCGGTAATCGGAAATGCGACTAGCTATACTTCTTCCGAATACAATGTGATGAACCGTACGGTTGGTTTCTTTGGAAGTGTATCTGCTTCATACGATGATATGTTATATCTGACCGTTACGGGACGTAATGATATCGTGTCTACTATGCCGAAAGACAATCGTAGCTTCTTCTACCCGTCTGTTTCACTTGGATGGATCTTTACGGAATTGGATGGTTTGAAAAACAATCCGTATTTCTCATTCGGTAAATTAAGAGCGTCATTTGCTCAGGTTGGACAAGCCGGTAATTATTATCAGAACTACATGTATACGCCTTCGTACGGATCGGGATTCTATTCATATTATCCGGTGAATTATCCTGTAAACGGAGTTTCTTCATACATTCCTTATTATGCTTTGTATGATCCGAATCTGAAACCTCAGAATACGTCCAACGTGGAAGTGGGTACCGATTTGAATTTCTTCAACAATCGTCTCCGTTTCGAATATACATATAGCTACCAGAATGTGAAGGATCAGATCTTCTCTGTGCCTATCGATGGTGCTACGGGTTATAGCTCATACATTACCAATGCAGGTAAGATGAGAACCAACTCTCAGGAGTTTTCGATCAACGGTACGATTCTGGAATCGAAAAACTATTCGCTCGAACTGGGTGTGAACTATACCAAAGTGAACAACAAAGTCATGAAACTGGCTCCCGGTGTTGAATCGATCTTCTTGGGTGGATTCGTAGAACCGCAGGTACGTGCGCAAGAGGGTTGTACTTACCCGAACCTTTACGGTACAGCATTCAAACGTGATAAAGAAACCGGTCTTTTGCTGCTTGATTCTAACGGTCTTCCTCAGGGAACAGCGGATAGCCAGGATTTGGGTAACTGTTCTCCGGATTTCGTAATGGGTATCAACTTAAGTGGTCGTTACAAAAACTTCTCGCTCAGCACGACTTGGAGCTGGCAGAAGGGTGGTAAAATGTATCACGGTACTAGCTTGATCATGAATTACTTCGGAGCTACGAAAGAGTCTCTTCCATATCACGAAGGTGATGTTCAAGTTACGGGAGTTATGGAATCGACAGGTGAAAAAGTTACAATGGATGTGAATGGACAAGATTACTGGATGGCCTATAACGATGTGACTGAAGCGGGTATTTACGATCAGAGTTTCTTTAAACTTCGTGATATTACATTGACATACCAATTGCCAAAATTTGCAGGCATTAATGCTTCTGTATTTGGTTTTGCGCGTAACGTGTTGATTTGGGCGAAGATGTCGAACTTCGATCCTGAATCGTCTCAGGGGAATGGTAATATGGGAGGATATTTCGAACGCTTCTCTGTTCCCAATACGTCAAGTTATGGTGCAGGTTTGAAAGTGACATTCTAACATAAACAATTAAAGAAATGAAAACATCATACAAAATATTTGCCTTAGCTTCTTTGGTTACGCTGGCGTCTTGTTCTGAAGGAACAATGGATTATATTAATAAAGATACGCATAATCCGGCTGTAGGGGTAGTTCCTGCCAAATACTCGATTACCGATGCGATAATGAGTAGTGCGTTTTCTACCGTTAGTGGTTCGTACGCATGGTATGCTTCAACTTTCACGGAGCAGGAATTCGGAACCGGGAACAATCAGTTTAAGAATGCAGAATTGCGTATCAAGAGTGAAGTAGCTGCTGCGACAACCTATAATAATGAATGGAACTCGACATACGCCAACATTGCGAACCTTCGTCAGGTTATCGAAAAAACGAGTGAAGGAGGCTTGAATGAAGACCAGATCGATATACTAGGGATGGCTCAGACGTTGTTTGCGCTCAACTTTGGAGTTTTGACCGATTTGCACGGTGATATCCCTTGCAGTCAGGCAGGATATGGTACGCTATATCTGACTCCGGTAATCGATACCCAAGAATCTGTATATAATGATGCGATTTTGGGCATGTTGGACAAAGCGATCGCAAATCTTGAAAATGCGAAATCCCAATTGATGAATAATGCCAAGGATCAGGATATTCTTTTTGCCGGAAACCCTGCTAAATGGCTGGGATTCGCCTATGCCCTAAAAGCGCGATATCTGCTTCATACGATGGTCGTAAATCCGTCGGTTTTGAGTGAAGTGCTGACTGCTGCTAATAATGCGGTTTCGGCTGGCTTTGATGGTGTCGAACTGACTGTATTTAACGGTGTCGATTGCGATAATCCTTGGTCTGCTTTCTGGTGGAGCCGTAGTTATACCGGTTCTTCTGCGACGGTGGTGAAATTGTTCGAGGCAAGAAAAGACAACCGGCTATCCGTTTATAACTATGATCGCTTTGGTAATAATGAATACGGAATCCCGGGTAATGCCGAACAGGCCGGTTTGACCGAGGCGTTAAATATTCCTGTATGGTTGGAAGACGGTGCAGCTCCGATTCACCTTTTCAGCAAAAGTGAATTGTATTTTATCCTGGCAGAAGTGAAAGCACGTCAGGGTGGAGATGCAGCATCTGATTTCAAAACCGCGATCGAAGCGTCATTTGATGATTGTGAAGCGACTAATGCGGTTCCCGCAGCTACCAAATTCGAAAACAACGGTTCGGATTATGCGGCTGGTCTGACGGTTTCATTGAAAGAGATTATGGTTCAGAAATATCTTTCTCAATGCCGCGACGAACAGATTGAAGCATACAACGACATTCGCCGTTGCAAAGCTTTGGGCGAAAACTTCATTACGCTTGAGAATTCTAAAAATACTCAAAACGGGGAAAACTACTGGCCGGAAAGATTCCCGTATGGCAACAGTTCCGTTATCTCAAACCCTATCGTCAAAAAGGCATTCGAAGACACGAATATCTATGCCGATAAGATTTGGATTTACGGAGGCACTAAATGATTTATATATACCAAATAAAAAAAGCGGATCGTGAGATTCGCTTTTTTTTATTTGGTATAACCGCAACCGATATTTCGGGTCATATAAAAAATGAAAGTCGGGTATTGGGATAGGTTCGGATTTTTTTGCCGTCGAATGAAGATCTCTGTTTGATATTCAAGCTTCGTTTATTCTTATGTGACATCTGCTCAACATTCTCTTCGGCTTCCGTGTTGTTTTGTATAAGTACATCATAAGGACTTCCTATTCGGAACTGTGAGAAATAGATGGATTTTATCATTCTTTTATGACCTTCATGGTAGAATCGGATTGTCAATATTCGGTTGTTTTAGGTATTGAAATGATGAAGAGATGGATGTGTTTTGTGTATTTGTTCTCTTGATAGAAATTGTTCAAAATATAAAGGTTATGAAACGGTTTACATTTATAATGTTGTGTTTGATGTGCAGTTTGATTGTGATTCAAAGCTGCAAAGATGATGAGGTTTCGTATAAAGGCGATGGCGTAAATGAGCATCATGAGATTGTTATCGTAGGAGCCGGAATATCCGGCCTAACATGTGGCTATTATTTAGGAAACAAGGATTTTTTGATACTTGAAAAAGAGGACAAGGTTGGAGGCAGAGTAATATCCGGTATGCATGATAATTTTGTTTATGCGAAAGGAGCTGAATATTTGGGTGAACCGGATTCTTATTTGGCTAAAATGATCAAGGGGTTGGGTTTAGCGATAAAAGAGATTCCATCGCCGATGGATGCTTTTTATGATGGGAAACAATTCTATTATGGTACGGATGGGATTGCTCGTTATCTGATTCATGGAAGCGATGTTGCGACATATAACAAATTTGTTAACTTATTATTGCAAGCCGATAAGCTCTATGACGAAGTCCCGGATCTGACCTATACTGCTAAAGTAAGAGATTTGGATCATACTACGGCTGAAAATTGGTTGTTGGGGAATGCGATTCCGAAGATTTATATTGATAAATATAATGTTGCTTCAAGAGGTTTGTTTGGAGCCTCATTGCAGGAAATATCTGCGTATAGCTTTATTCCCGAAGCGGCTTTTGATTATGATGAAGATGATTTGATTCAAGGATCCGGAAAATTTGATGAAGAAAATGAATATAAGAATGCAATGGACGAGCGCTCAGAGTCATATACGTTTGTCAATGGTTTGACGGAATTGACGAATGCTTTGGGTAATCGGTTTTCGGATAAGATTCGATTGAAAAGCGAAGTGACAGCTATTACAAAAGAAGATGACCATTATGTCATAAATTATCGGACCGATGGAGGAGAAATAAGGATGCTTACAACAAATAAGGTTGTAGCAGCTGTTCCGTCTCCGATTGTGTTGAATATAGCTCCGACATTGCTTCCGGAAAAAGTAAAAGATATATTGAATCAAATCGAATATTCCTCCTATGCAACGGTAGCTTTATTTTCCAAAGTGCCGATTTTTAATAAAGCGTTCGATTTGGCTGTGCCCGACGGGTATTTCTTTACGGATATATATGATGCGACATGGGTTCGTAGGCATTTTGAATCAATAGAGCCCAAGGAGCATATTATCTCTGTATATATCGCTCCACTCTCTTATACGGATCATAGTCTGGATCAAATGCGTGACGACGATATTCTTAATCGTGTGTATGGGGATTTGGATAAGATCTTTCCGAATGCGAGTTCGTTGGTGACCGGATATGATATTCAGCACTTCAAATATGCTTATCCTGTTATGACATTAGGAGCTTATGAGCGACTGGTTGAATTGATGAAGTTGAACAAAGGTTCTTTTGTATTGGCTGGAGATTATACCATTTATCCAACATTTGAAAGTGCCGTTGAATCCGGCTATATGGCTGCAGAGGAAGTTAAATGATGATTTAGGATATGGTTTAGGCAAAATATGCTTGAGAAGACGACAGGAATATACCTTGTCTTTATGATTGATAAAAACAGGTTTCGGATCCAATTCATTTTCTCCGAAACCTGTTTTTTTATTAATCCGCATTATTCATCTTAATAAGGGGCGTACAATGTCATGTAATTTATTTTTATCGTCCACTCGGGCAAATATTTATGATTTCAGATATGTTTTACTTAAGTTCCCTTCCGGTTGTAGAATTGGTATGATCATAATCTTTTATTGTTGTT
>CAMTOW010000102.1 GCA_947074245.1 uncultured Bacteroidales bacterium
TACGAGCTTCTCCGGAGTGACTGGAGTTCAGACGTGTGCTCTTCCGATCTGGATTCGTGAATACCAATCCGGCACCGTCATGATAGTTTCCGGTTTCAAGGATAACTGCTCCGTTCGGCCCAGCCATCAAAAAGTGAGGAGTTTCGATCGCAGCCAAAGAAGCCGTATCGCCTACCTGCATCGTTACAAAGTTGGTAACGGTGCGGAATCCGTCCTGGCTTTTCGCCAGTGCCGGCGGGTTCGGTGTCGTTTCTCCTGCTCCGAAATTGTAAGCCGTACCGTGCTCTACATACCAGCTTTCCATTTTAGCCGGATATTCGGTCGCCATGTGTTTGTGCTCAACGATCGACTGTCCCGGAAGCAGGTAGATGTTGTGGCCTACATATCCGTAAGTCGGATTGTTTTGCCAGAAAACGCCGGCCATCCCGATATTTTCAAAATCGCCCTGATTGAAATCCGACAACCACATATTCTCTTTCAAGAATTCGTTGTATTCCACCCCGTAATATTCAAACATATCCAGATAAGCCTGAAGAGCGACTTCCGCCTGAAAAACGCCGTCTTTGTAGAAGTCGGCATTCGTATATTTTTTCTGATAAGGAGCTTTCGTCTGCGCTACGCAATTTTTACTTCCGGACGAATGGTTACTCTCGCCGGAGCATCCTGTGATGAATGACGTACCGATTGCCAAAACCAATGACAAGGGTAATACGTGTTTTAACATAATATCTAAAATTTACTATTAAAAATAACTTGGCTGCAAAGATATAATTTAAAGTCGTTTTACATCATTTCTATAAATAATTCGTGTTTGATGTGTAAAAAACATATTCCTAGATTTGTTATTTTTGTATTATATCATTCAACAACAATACGATGAAACTCCCAATCTATCTGTTCGGATGCCTGTTTGCGCTTTTCCTTCTCGCATCATGCCACAACGAACGGCTACATATCACCGAAAAAAATAAAACGGAAGCTCTCCTCCAATTCGAATCCGCAAGAAACCATGAAGCGGAAAACGATATCAGAAACGCTCTGATCTACTACTGGGACGCTTTGTCGCTGCTGGATCAGGTTTGCGACACGATCGAAACGGCGGAAGTCAATCTCCATCTAGGCGATCTGCTGTTCCGTTACGGAATGTATGAGAAAGCGGTGCATCACCATCGCGAAAGTTTCACGCTCCTCAACGGCCGTTCCGATTCGGACAAAGTCGCGGAAATCGCCAAACGGCTTTATGTGGATTATACCCTGTTGAATCAACCCGATACGGCATCCTATTATCTGGACATCACCGGCTCGCTCACCGGAATCGCACATCAGGCCGAAGCGAAACGCACGATGCAAGAGCACCTGAACCGGATCGGAACCCGGGCGCTCACCGATTCGATCGCATGCGTATACGACCGGGAAATGCTTTGGAACCTCGAAAACCGATATAAACAGGAAAAGATCATTTCGGCGCGGCAAAAGGCTCAAACCGAATATTACATCCGTCTGTCTGTCCTGCTGGCTTTGGCATGCGTGTTTCTGATTGTGATTCTGATCTTATACATGAAAAAGAAAAAAGAAGAATCACTTCGAAAAGAACAGTTCGCCTGGTTCGATGCCATCGTTCGCACCAACAAAGAGAAACTCGACGAATATCAGACCCGATTGCTTTCGGAGCAAAGCCAGATCGAAGATTTGAAAAACGAGATCCGCCAAAACGCCGCTTCGTTGCGTTCGCAACAAGAACTTTGCGACGAACTCCGATATTTCGAATCGAAACAAGACGAGTTGATTCAAAAAGAGAAACAGCTGCGCCGACGCGACGAACAGTTGCTTTCGGCTGATAGTATGCAGGCCGTATTATTGATCAACCAATTAAAATCCAAACCGGTCTATTATCCGGTCTTTAAAGAATCGGAACGGAAACTTCTGGAAGAGTTTGCCGATTTGCTGTATGACGGATTCTCCGGTTCGTTTGCCGGCGGGCAGATCTTGTCGGAACGTGAACAGTCGCTGTGCTGTCTGATCCGGTTAGGGTTTACAACAGCTCAACTTTCGATCATCTACGGCATCTCACCGGGATCAGTCACGAAAGCCCGGTTCCGCCTGAAAAAGAAGTTGGAGGAAGCAAATATCGCTCTGGAACTGACGGCTTAACCGATGAATGTCCGCATACGCCCGCGACAAAACATCACACAACAAACTATATATCAATAAATTGAACCCAAAACATCCGACATCGAATGTCCGCATGGTTTCGGGCAGAATGAACAGGGCTACGTCTAATTTTGTAGCAAATCATTCTGCTAACTTATGTGGACCTACAAAAACTTAAATCGGATTTTTGCCTTACTCAGCTTTATCCTTCCCGCCATCGTATATGGCCTGACCATTGAACCTTCGGTCAGTTTCTGGGACTGTCCGGAATTCGTGATCTCTGCGTCTCGTTTACAAATCGGACATCCGCCGGGTGCCCCGGTCTTTATGTTGCTGGGCAATCTGTTTTCACAGTTCGCCGGCTCGCCCGACCGCGTCGCCCGCATGATCAATCTGATGAACGCCTTGTTGAGCGCGGCGACCATCCTGTTTCTATATCTGAGTATCTCTCTGCTTTTACAAAAAGCTCTTCGGATCGATGATACGAACGAAACGCTTTCCCGAAAAATCGTTTTGATCGGTTCTTCGTTTGTCGGAGCGATGATTTATGCCGTCAGCGATACGTTTTGGTACTCGGCGGTAGAGGCCGAAGTGTATGCTTTCTCCTCATTCCTGACCGCTTTTGCGTTTTGGATCATCCTGAAGTGGGATCAAAACCGAAAAGATGTCTTCCGTGATCGATGGATCATCCTTCTGGCTTACGTCATCGGTATCTCGATCGGCGTGCATCTGCTGAATCTGCTTTGTATTCCGGCAATCGCACTGGTCGTCTATTTCGACCAACGAGATCGGGTTACGCTGAAAGGTATCGCATCGACGCTTCTCCTTTCGGGCGTGGTGATCGGTGGAATCCTGTGGGGAATCATTCCCGGAATCGTGAAAATGGCAGGCGTTTTCGAATTGCTGTTTGTAAACGGATTCGGCATGGGGTATCATGGAGGATCGATCGTCTACTTCTTTCTGCTATTGGCGACTCTGATTCTGTCGGTACGCGCCTCCCTCCTGCCCGGATCTCTGAAAAACCGGTTTGCCGTCTATCTGATCGGTTGGTTGCTGTTGGGAATTACCTGGACGGGCAACACGGTTTACAGCATAGCGGCAACCGTCTTGTTCGGCCTCATCGCATCACTTCTGCTGCGGAGATCCGAAAAACGGAATCCTTCGCGACTACGCCATATCCTTTATCTGCTATCCTGCTCGTTGACGCTATTGGTGATGGGTTACTCTTCGTATGCGTTGATCGTGATCCGCGCCGAAGCCAATCCTCCGATGAACCAGCAGGCCGTTACCGACCCGTTTGCTCTCAAAGATTATCTGGGACGGGAACAGTATGGACAAACCCCTTTGTTTTTCGGCAAAAACTATACTTCACCGCTGGCGATCACTTCCGAAAACGGACAGTTGCGCTACGCCTCATCTCCCGGTGAAACAATCTACAAACGCGCTGAGAAAGAGGAAAAAGCCCGCTATGTATCCGCCGGAAACAAAACCGATTATCGGTATCAGAAAGAGACCTGTTCGGTTCTGCCCCGTATGTACAGCGATCAGCACAAAGATCTGTATCGGAGTTGGATCGGCGGATACGAACCAAAAACAGTCTCTTATTTCGATCCGTTAAGCGACAGGACGCAAAAGACGAAAATCCCGACCTTGACCCAAAACCTCCGCTTCTTATGCGATTATCAGGTAAACTTCATGTTCTGGCGGTATTTCTTATGGAACTTCGTCGGCCGACAAGACGACATACAGGGACATGGCGACGAATCGCACGGCAACTGGATCACAGGGATAAGTGGAATCGACCGATATCTGATCGGCGCTTCTTCCGAAACGACGATTCCGAACAAAGGTCGTAATGTATATTTCGGGCTTCCGCTGATCTTGGGTCTGATCGGTATGGGATGGCAATTGAAATCGGCTAAGCGAGAGTTCCTGATCGTAGCGACATTGTTCTTCATGACCGGGCTTGCGATCGTACTTTACCTAAACCAGACTCCGTTTCAACCCCGAGAGCGGGATTATGCCTATGCCGGAGCTTTTTATGCCTTCGCGATATGGACCGGTATGGGTTGCGCCGGAATCGCCCGGATTATCGGAAGAAAAATATCGCGTAAGAATCAGATTCGCGCAAGCCTGCTCGCCGTGCTGGCCGGGTTGATCGTTCCGGCTCAGATGATTTCGCAGACTTGGGACGATCACGACCGGAGCCACCGGTTTATCGCACGCGATACGGCATCGAATTATTTGATGTCGCTCCCTGAAGACGGAAATCCGATCTTGTTCGTAAACGGAGATAACGATACGTTTCCGGTCTGGTATGGCATTGAAGTGGAAGGGATCCGTCAAGATGTCAAAGCATGCAATATGGCTTATCTGCAAGGCGGATGGTATGTGCGCCAGATGCGCATGCCAACTTATGACGCTCCTGCCTTTCCGCTATCCTTGCCGGATGGTTTTTACGATGATGATTCCTGCTTTTCGGTGCAGGTGAATCCGGTTGTCAAACGGACCGTACGACCCGACGGTTCGGTACAAGAATTGACGATGAAAGAGGTGATCGAAGCGTATTATCTCACCCATCCGGGAACCGATAAGTATGGACAGGATCCGTTCTCGTGGGAAAACATCGTGCGATACTGGTTGAATAACCCCGATCCGAACCTGAGATTCATACCGACCGATGAGATTCACATTCCGGTCGATAAGGAAACGCTACTTGCTTCGGGCATGGCGGTTCCGGATCAGACGGAGATTCCCGAATACATGACGATCGATTTGAAAGAGCGCTCTCATTTGTTGCGTCCGGGTCTGGTGATGCTGGATCTGCTCAACGGATGCGAATGGAAAAGACCGCTCTATATCGCGATTTCCGCACCGACCGACGAATATCTTCCACTCTCGGATCATCTGATGATGGAGGGACTCGCCTATCGGATCGTACCGTTCCGAACCGATTCGTCGACCCGGATCGATTGCGACAAACTCTATCGGAATTGCATGACGAGTTTTCGGTTTGGCGGGATTGAGGAGCATGATATTTATCTCGATGACGTAAACCGTTCGGCGCTTCGTACGTTGCGCTATTCGTTCGTATTGCTTGCCGATGCACTTTTACGGCAGGATCGTTCGGACGAATTAGTGGCCGTAGTAGACAAATACTTTGCCGTATTCGAGAAGAGCCAACCGGATGAAACCTCCGTGTCACTTCATGAATTCATGATGAAAGCTCGCGAACACACCGATTCCATTCACTCGAAAAACCAATAAACTCATGAAGCCGAATAAAACAGAATCATCGCCGATGATAGAATGTCCCCAACCTTCCTTCGGATTGAATCGAACGAATTATGTCGTGATCGCGATCGCTTATATACTCGTGATCGTCGGATTTATCCTGATGTGCGGCCCCTCATCCGACAAGGAAGCTTTCGAACCGGACATATTCAGTTTCCGACGCATCGTCGTAGCTCCCGCCATCTGTCTGGCAGGATTTATTCTGATCGGTTTCGGAATCATCTTCCATCCCCGCAATCGAAATAAAAAGATGACGAACGATTCGGTAAAAGAAGAAACGGAGAAAATGCTTCCTGTAAATCCTATCGCTCGGAACAATAAATCTGTTTAATTTTGCATTCGAACAGACGAACCGAATATGACAGGAAATACAGAAGAATCGAAAAACGTAGCACCTCATACCAACGGGACCTATAAAGACGAGAATGGAACGATCCTGCAAGTTCCCGCTGGATGGAAATTTCTGAAAGCGGGCGATGCGGGCGTTACACGTACGATTACGGCGACCGGACCGTATTGGAGAATCCGGGTAAAGAAGGGGAAAAGGTTGATCTCTTTGGGTGTGTTGGCTCCGGCACAGCTGATCGAGGACGCAATCCGCCACATGAATCAGAAAAGAAGTACGGAGAACTATAAGAAAACGAGAGAAAGAGCCTTACAAACGCGCGAAAGAAAACAAACGGAATATGTTTCGGATTTTTTCGACGCCGTAGTGGATTTTTTAAAGTTTCATCCCCGCTATGAGGATCAGGCTCGATCGATGGCACATCTGATCTGTAGCCATGCGACACCGATCGGAAGCGGCACCGTAGCTCGTACCACCCGTATTCCGCTCGAACAACGGGCTGAAAAAGCGGTTATCGCATGGATGCGCCATCAGACGACCGAATACGACCGAATACAGATCGCCCGTCGAAAAGGAGAAAGAAGAAAAGTCAGAAGTACCCTCGCCAAACAATCGCTGAACCTGTTGGACGCTTATCGGCAAGGAGCCGAAATTCCGGAGTTCTGTCCCTTGAAAAAGGCGTTGCTCGGTAATCAACGGGAAGATTGAATATAGTTTAAGATCGGCAAGGATAATGAAAAGCCGACATTCTTAAACTTGGCGTTTTCGAAACCGCAGAATACGCCGATACGCATCAGGTCTTTTGCGCCGATCGAATAACCCACTTCGGTGAAATTCTTACGGGGAATCTGAATGCTTTTGAGGTGGACTCCTTCCCGAAACGGCAAGGGTTGCATAAACGGAATCCGTTTAAGCAGGATATATTCCGACAACCAACTCAGGTGCATCTCGCCCCATTGCTGATCGGTCGAATAGCCGTAGTTGTCGATCAACAGGAAGCTTCGGTCGAATCCCTTATCGCCGATCCACAGTTGATTGATGTTGAAATGTTTATAATCGGGAAAATAAACCCGTTTCTTAAACAGATAACTCCCGCCTGCCAGTTTATAGTCGATATCATTGAACGCATCGATCCGGATCACCTGCTCGATTCCGAGATCGATTCGCGAATAGGACGCGCTGCGGGTATCATCGGTTGGGACAGCGATACGATAATTAAATAGGAAAGTCGGCGAAACCGCTTTGGTATAACGCTTCACTCCTTTATCGATCGTATAATACTGCCGCGGTGTATAGCGAA
>CAMTOW010000103.1 GCA_947074245.1 uncultured Bacteroidales bacterium
TTTGGAAAACGTGATGATCGCTTCGGTAAACGTGAAGATCGTCGTGAGAATGGCGAAGGCGGTTTCCGCCCCCGCACGCCTCGTCCGGAAAACGAAAACGGAAACTTCCGTCGCAATTCGGAAGGAAAATTGGAACTTCGCTCCGAAGGTGAATTCAAACCGCGCGGAGAACGTACGTTCAACCCGAATCGCACTTCGTTCCGCCCGAACAATGGCGACAGCTCTCAGGTGAGCCGTCCGAACGATAAAGACGACGACAAATAAATAATTGATAAGCGCATTCCTGATCTTTCGGATCGGGAATGCGCTTTTTACATCCCTCTATGACCTCGATCCTTTATTCTTTTGAATTCATCGCTTATCTTTGAGGTCATTATTGTAGATTAATCCAAATTGTAATTTGTCAGCATGAAATTCATCAAATCATTATTTATCTTAACCATTGCAGGAATTATGACTGTCGATGCTCAGCAAAAATCTCTGACACTGGATGATCTGATACCGGGTGGTAAGACCTACAATCAGTTTCAGCCCGAACGTATTAAATCCCCTGCTTTCTGGGCGGATCGCTTTGTGTTTCGTCAGGGCGACTCCATCATGTCTCGCAATGCGGCCGGATCGTTGATCAAACAACCGGTGATTACGCTCGGAAAACTCAATGAAGCGCTTCAGGCGGATCAGAAAAAAACGTTGAAAGGATTACCTGCTTTCACGTTCTCAACCGATTCGAAAAAGCCTTATGCGGTTTTCTACAACGATAATTTCATTCTGACATACGATTTTGCAACCAATAAGATCGTCAAGGCGATCCCTTACGCTCAAGGCGATACGGCTTTCGATTTCAATCCGGACGATACGTTCGTCGCGGTCAACAACGGAAACAAACTGTTCATCATTGATAGCGAAGGAAAACGTACCGAGGTTTCGACCGATGATCCAGGCGATATCGTGTGGGGACAAAGCGTTCACCGCAACGAGTTCGGAATCAACAAAGGAACCTATTGGTCTCCGAAAGGAAATCTCCTTGCGTTCTACCGTATGGACGAAACGATGGTACGTGACTATCCCCTCGTGAATGTTGGCGCTCGACAAGGCGAAGTCGTAAATACGAAATACCCGATGGCGGGAATGACAAGCCACGAAGTGACGGTGGGTGTGTTCGATCCGGCAACCGGCAAAACGGTCTACCTGCAAACCGAAGGTCCGAAAGATCACTACCTGACCAACATCGCCTGGACTCCCGATCAGAGCAGAATCCTGCTTGCCGAACTCAATCGCGAGCAGAACCACATGGATCTCAACGTTTACGATGTGAAGACAGGCAAGAAGCTGAAAACGCTTTTCTCCGAATCTTCCGATAAATATGTAGAGCCGGAGAATCCGGCGATGTTCATCCCGGGCAACGACGACCGCTTTGTCTGGATGAGCGAAAAAGACGGATACAAACATCTGTATCTGTACGATATGGAAGGGAATCAGATCCGTCAACTCACTTCGGGCGAATGGGTCGTAAAAGATATCGTGCGCATCGACAAGAAAGGCGAATACATCTACTATCTGTCCAACGAAACAAGCCCGATTGAACAACACTTATACAAAGTGTCGGTAAAAGATGGCAAACGCACGAAACTGACTGCCGAACCGGGCGTTCACTATCCGCGCCTGAACGCTTCGGCTACGACGTTTGTCGATCAGTATTCCGCGATCGACGTTCCTTCGAAAGCCGTTTTGGTAAATACGTCCAACGGAAAAACCAATACGCTTCTCGAAAGCGCCAATCCGTACCAAGAATATGCGATGCCCGAAATTTCGGTCGGTACGATCAAAGCTGCCGACGGTGTGTCGGATCTGTATTATCGTCTCACTACACCGGTCGATTTTGATCCGAATAAGAAATATCCGGTCATCGTTTATCTCTACAACGGCCCGCATAGCCAGATGATCACCAACAGTTGGCAGGCTGCCATCCGAGGTTGGGACATCTATATGGCTCAGAAGGGTTACGTGATGTTTACCATCGACGGTCGCGGAACCGATTTCCGCGGACGCGATTTCGAACAGGCGATTCACAAACAGGTCGGTGTGGAAGAAGGCAAAGATCAGATGAAAGGGATCGAATTCCTGAAAACGCTTCCATACGTCGATGCCGATCGAATCGGAATCCACGGATGGAGCTACGGAGGATTCATGACGACCAACATGTTGCTGACCTATCCCGAAACGTTCAAAGTCGGCGTAGCCGGCGGTCCGGTAATGGACTGGAAACTGTATGAGGTGATGTATGGCGAACGCTACATGGGCAATCCTGAAACCAATCCGGAAGGATATGAAACAAGCTGTATGCTCGATAAGGCTCAGAACCTGCAAGGGCGTCTTCTCCTTATTCATGGCGATATGGACCCTGTGGTGGTGATGCAACACTCCCTGAACTTCCTTCGCAAAAGCGTAGAAGTTGGCGTTTATCCCGATTTCTTCGTCTATCCGGGCCATGAACACAACGTTCGCGGCAACGACCGGGTGCATCTGCACGAAAAGATCACACGTTATTTCGACGATTATCTGAAATAACGGCATCGATCGGTCGCTGAATCCGTTTTACCGATCGCCCAAGAAGAATCGTTCCGACGATCCTTCGCAATCTGGAGGCTCATCCCTCCCTTAGGTTTTGAAAAAAAGGATAATCGCACGCATAGGTTCCGTAATCCTGTCCGGTCGCGCTTTATCTGTTATCATAAATTTTTTATCCTGCTTAAAATGAACATCCTATTATTAGGTTCAGGAGGTCGCGAAAACGCCCTTGCCTGGAAAATCAGACAGAGTGAAAAAACCGATAAGCTATTCATCGCTCCCGGCAATGCGGGAACGGCTCTTATCGGAGAGAATGTCAACATCTCGGCTACCGACTTCGAGAAGCTGAAAGAATTTGCTTTGGCGAACGGCATCGGAATGGTTGTGGTTGGTCCTGAGGATCCGTTGGTAAAAGGGATTTACGATTATTTCAAAAACGATCCGCAACTGAAGGATATCCCGGTTATCGGTCCTTCTAAAAACGGTGCTCAACTCGAAGGAAGCAAGGATTTCGCGAAAGCGTTTATGGTACGCCACGATATCCCGACCGCTGCTTATGGAAGTTTCACGGCCGAAACGTTGGAAGACGGATTCCGTTTCCTGGAGTCTCTTGAAGCACCATACGTACTGAAAGCCGACGGATTGGCTGCCGGTAAAGGCGTATTGATCCTTCCTACGCTCGAAGAAGCGAAAAAAGAGTTGGAGGGTATGTTGAACGGTATGTTCGGCGATGCAAGTAAAACGGTGGTGATCGAAGAGTTTCTTTCCGGTATCGAATGTTCGGTTTTCGTTCTTTCCGATGGTGATTCATACAAAGTATTACCGGTTGCGAAAGATTACAAACGCATTGGCGAAGGTGACACCGGGTTGAATACCGGTGGTATGGGAGCGGTTTCTCCGGTTCCGTTCGCAGATGAGGTGTTCATGAAAAAAGTAAACGAACGCATCATCGTTCCGACGATCGAAGGTTTGAAAAAAGAAAACATCGAATACAAAGGTTTCATCTTCCTCGGATTGATCCGTGTGAAAGGAGAGCCGGTCGTAATCGAATACAACGTTCGCATGGGCGATCCGGAAACGGAAGCCGTTATGTTGCGTATCGACAGCGACTTGGTCGAACTTCTTCAGGCTACGGCGGATGGAACGCTCGACAAATGCGAGTTGAAAGAAGATCCGCGTGCTGCCGTAACGGTGATGCTCGTTTCGGGCGGATATCCGGGCGATTATGAAAAAGGAAAAGTGATCAGCGGATTGGATCAGGTGCAAAACAGCATCGTGTTCCACGCGGGAACGACCGAAAAAGAGGGTCAGATCGTTACCAACGGAGGACGCGTTATCGCGGTAAGCTCCTACGGTGCGAACAAAGACGAAGCGTTGGCTCAATCGTTCGAAAACGCGCGTAAAATCAATTTCGACGGTAAATATTTCCGTAGCGATATCGGTTTCGATCTGTAAAAGAAATTTTTTATAGTATCTTTAAACGGTTTGTTGCATACTCCCCTTCCGGAGATTGCGACAAGCCGTTTTTATATGATAAGAAGTTAATAGAATGAGCAATAGTCTGACCGCAATATCCCGTAGCCGGGTCACCGGGCCACTCTCCGTCCTGATCGCGATGGCGATCACGTTTTTCATCTCACTCTTTCCGGTCCGCTATCTGTCTTCGACACAACCGGCCAATGAGGTTTGGCTCCATATCCTCAATTTCAACCTGACATGGCCTGTTCTTTCGAAATGGATCAACTTTGCCGTGATGATGTTCTGCGGATGGGGGTTGTATAAGATCAACGATCTTTTCGGTTTGAGTCGTTTCCGGACCAATCTTCAGCTTCTCTTCTATATCCTGTTCTATATTGGCAATCCTTCCCTTTTCTTTACATCCGAAGGCACATTCGCCGCGCTGTTCATTCTCGGATCTCTCTTTTTCCTGTTTTCAACCTATCAGCAGTCGATCGTCTCGCAATACGGATTCCTGATCGGGATATCCTTGGGTACGATGGCACTCTTCTGGACGAAGGGATTGCTTTATATACCCATCTTCATCATCGGTCTCTCTTTCATGAGAGCGCTCAACTTCCGTTCTTTTCTGGCTGTATTGCTGGGTGTGATCGCTATATTCTGGCTCCAATTCGCCGTGAATTATTTCATGGACTCCACCGATCAGTTCTTCGCTCAGTTCAAAGACCTGTTTCGGTTCACGATTCCGGACTTCACCCGCCTTCCACGCGTCATTCAGGGCAATATCCTGTTGACGTTTGTTCTCGGACTCATCTCCGGCATCAACTTGCTGATCAATAATTTCAAAGAAAAAGTACGTACGCAGGTTTGTTATAACTTCGTCATTCTGCTCAGCACGGTGGCATCGCTGCTGACCTTCTTTGATTCACGCCACATGATCGGACATCTTACGCTCATGTATTTCACCATCGCGTTCCTCGCTTCAAGCGTATTCACGTCGGCTACCTCGCGCGGCACGACGATTCTCTTCTATCTCCTGCTGATTCTTTACTCGGGGTCATTCGCCTGGATCACATTCGGACTGTAAGTTCGCAGCTTACGACTCCAACAAAGCGACGGGACGATAAAGAAACGGAGATTTAAACATTCAACTTCGGATATGATCCATTAACGAAACCGAACGAAAACATGGAAACATTGGTTCATCTGGGATACATCGGGATGTTTCTGGCTGCCTTTCTTTCAGGAAGCCTCGTTCCCGCCAATTCCGAAATCGTATTGAGCGCCCTGATGGCGGTCGGTCTCGACAAATGGAAGCTGGTGGCTTTCGCTACGGCCGGCAATCTGCTCGGCGGGATAACCAGTTACTACATCGGTTATTTGGGAAAGATCGACTGGATCACACGACATACCCGAATCACGACCGAACGGATTGAAAAATTCCGAACGTTCCTCAACGGAAGAGGTGCCTGGATCGCCTACTTCGTCTTCATCCCTTTCGTAGGCGACGTAATCATTCTCGTATTCGGGCTGATGCGCTCCAACATCGTAATCGTAACGATAGCGATGTTTCTGGGCAAACTCACCAAATACGTACTCTGGATGTATCTTTCTCTCGAATTCATCCATCTCATCGAGCATTTCCACAAATGATTCCCGATACGCTACGATAAGATCTTGGTTCCGCGAATCATCTCTCGCTTCCCGGGAGGTCCCGGAATCCGCTCCATCCGTAATCCCGCTTCCTGAAAACCTCTTCGTACGACTCCTTTCGCACAATAGGTCGTCAACACGGCATCCGGATTCATCGCCTGGCTGATCTTCCGGTAAATCTCCTCATTCCACATCTCCGGCTGCTTGTCGGGGGCGAACGCGTCGTAATAGACTACGTCATACGTTTCAGGCAGTTCGTCTTTAGTCAGATCGAATATCTTCTTTTCCAAGACGAAACCAGGCACGATCTCTGTCGGCACGTCCCAGGGCGCCTCATGCAATGCGATATACAGTTCGGCATGTTCAGGAGCGAGCGTAGCACCGTAATTCAACTGTCGGATCTGCTCCATGGGCAGCGGATATAGTTCGAGCGTTGTATAACGGATTTCGCATCCGCTACGGATATGTTCCAGCAACGTCAGGAAAGCGTTCAGTCCGGTTCCGAAACCAACCTCTAGCACCTCTACCCGTTCCGCTCCGCGATGCTGCAACGCTTCCCGGATATAAACGTGGGATGCCTCAATACCGGCTCCGTTCACCGAATGATAATGTTCGTCTATCTCAGGAATATATAGTGTGTAAGTCCCGTCTGCGGTCAGCTCGGGTTCTCGTTTGAAACTTTTCATAAATAATCGGTTTATTCGCCGCAAAGGAAAGAAATAAATCGCTTCGCAACCGCTTGCCCGAAGGAATTAATCTTTTCACGACTAAAACAAAAAAGACCTCTTTCCGAGATGAAAAACATCCCGGAAGAGGTCTTGATATGATGTTGACCGACCCGGTAAGACCCAAACCCTTTCATAGGTCTCACTCACCGGTCAAACGATTTGTACTAGGAAATGTTACGTTCCGGAATCGGATTATCGTTTTTCTTGAAGATCTGCCAGATGATAGCAGCCAATGCTCCACCGATAAGCGGCGCCACGATAAACACCCATAGCTGGCTCAATGCCACGCCACCCTGGAAGATAGCGGGACCGAACGAACGAGCCGGATTCACCGATGCTCCGTCGATCGGAATCATCACGATGTTTACGATAGCCAAAGCCCAACCGATCGCAACGCCTGCAAAGCCTTTCGGCGCGCGTTCGCTGGTAGAACCCAAAACGACCATTACAAACAGGAAGGTGAATAATATTTCACCGATAAAGGCCCCTCCGAAATGACCGTCGGCAAACTGATTTGCTCCGAAACTGCCCCATTGCTGAGAGATAAGACCAATCGCGATGGCACCCCGACTGGCACCGATCAACTGAGCGCTTCAATACATGATCATATCGCCGAAACCCATTCTCTCCTTCATGACTACCCCGAAGCTGACGGCAGGATCCACTTGACTTCCTGA
>CAMTOW010000104.1 GCA_947074245.1 uncultured Bacteroidales bacterium
GTCCCAGCGTCCGGTGCTGCGAGTCGTATGTTCAAAGATCTGTTTGAATTTCTGGCATTCGATCATGCGATCCCTGAATCTGCTTTTGAAAAGAAATTTTTCGATGAGATTCATCGTTTTGCCTTCTTCGACGATCTCAATGAAACTTGCATTCGTTTGAACGGTAAAGATATCGATACGCTCCTGTCCGAAAAGCAATTTAAGACCGTTGTCTCGAATCTTTTGGAAGTTTCTGGGCTGAATTACGGAAATCTGCCTAAAGGGCTTTTGAAGTTCCATGCTTATTCCGATTCCAATCGTACTGCGATGGAAGAGCATTTGGTCGAAGGCGCTCTTTATGCGGCCAATGGAAACGGGGAAGTGAATCTGCATTTTACCGTTTCGCCCGAGCATCTTCCGCTTTTCGAAGCATTGGCGATGGAGATGAAGCCGGTTTATGAAAAAATCTTCGGAGTAAAATATCATATATCTTTTTCGGTTCAGAAAAGCTCTACCGATACCATTGCGGCCGATAGCGAAAATCAGCCATTTCGCGACAACGGAAAACTACTTTTCCGTCCCGGAGGTCATGGTGCGCTGATCGAAAATCTCAACGAAATCAAAGCCGATGTGATATTCATCAAGAATATCGACAATGTCGTGCCCGATCGTCTCAAAGATGTTACCGTTCGCTACAAACAGTTGTTGGGCGGTATCCTGGTTTCTCTTCAGCAAAAGATATTCGCATACCTCGATCTGCTTGAGAGCGGACGCTATTCTCATCCTCAGTTGCTTGAGATTCTTCATTTCTTGCAATCCGAACTTTATGTAAAGAATCCCGAAACCAAACTTCTAGAAGATTCCGAATTGGCTCTTTATTTGATCTCTAAACTGCAAAGACCGCTTCGCGTATGTGGGATGGTGAAGAATATTGGCGAACCCGGTGGTGGCCCGTTCTTCGCGTATAATTCCGACGGTACGTGCTCTCTTCAGATTCTGGAGAGTTCTCAGATTGATAATAACGATCCTCAGGCGAAATCATACTTCATGTCTTCTACTCATTTCAATCCGGTCGATCTGGTATGTGGCGTTCGCGATAAGAATGGCAATCAATACGATTTGCTTGACTTTGTCGATCCGAATACCGGTTTCATTTCGTTGAAGTCGAAAAACGGCAAAGAATTGAAAGCGCTCGAACTGCCGGGCTTGTGGAATGGAGCGATGTCCGATTGGAACACCGTATTTGTTGAAGTTCCTATCGAAACGTTCAATCCGGTAAAAACTGTGAATGATCTTTTGCGCGATCAGCATCAGCAAAAAAAATAATCGACGGCGGTTAAATCACAATCAAATCTTTCTCTTGGTCGTATAAACTCTTACTTTTGTATAGTTATATCATATAAAATTCAGGAAAGCAATGGAAGAATTATTATTCAATGGTTGTCGCAGCGGCAATCTGGAAGAAGTAAAGATTGCGATCCGAAATGGAGTGAATCCCAACATTCGCAACGAAGAGGGTTGGATGGCGATACACTATGCGGCGGAAAATGGTTTTGAAGAGATTTTGTGTTTTCTGCTTGATTCCGGTGCCGACGTGAATGCTCTCAATGCTTCGGGGTTTACTGCATTTCAGATTCTGATGATTTGCGAGCGGTATTCGCCGCTGATCGTAAGTCGGATGATTCAGGCCGGAGCTCAGGTTGGCTCCAATCTGCATAAGGCGATTCTGTTGAACGATATGCCCGAGATAAACCGTTTGCTCAAACGGCATAAAGATGTTTCGTCTCATGACGGTATTGGCAATACGCCTTTACATGTCGCCATCGCTGTCGACAATATTTCCCTGATCGTTCCGCTTCTGGAGGCGGGGGCCGATATTGATGCAACCGATGTTTATGATACATCTCCTTTGCAGGAAGCAGCCTCTCTTGGCCAGCCCTATACAGTCAGTCTTCTGCTCAATCATGGGGCAGATCCCGAAATACGCGACTACAATGGTCGTTCGGCTCTTACGTTTGCTGTCGGGAATGGTCGGTTTGAGGTAACCGAGATTTTGCTTAAAGCCGGTGTTTTGCTCAATGTGCAGGATAATTTCGGCAATACCGCGCTTCATTATGCTTATGAAAATGAAGAATACGAAATCGCGAAGTTGTTGATTTCCGGTGGTGCGGATGAATCGATTGCCAACGAAGACGGTCTTACTCCGGTTAAGATGCTTCCCGATTTTAATTGATTCCTTTCTACGACGATATAGAATAAAGAAGCTCCGTCTCCGTTTTCATACGGCGACGGAGCTTTTTGCTTTTCTGAGCTTTCGGGTTCTAGCCGAAGGAATATGAATTTTGTTTTTGTTAAAAATGAAACGTATCGAGTTAATAATATGTTTTATAGCTTGTGTAAGTAGGGTTGTAATGGAATAATGATTATATTTAAAGTAAATATATGGCATTTTGTATTTATGGAAAGCAAAACTTTTGTGAGATCTGCATTATTTTCTCTTACATCGGTGGCGATCATCGCTTCCTGTACTCCGTCTTATAATATAGTTCCTGTTTTTAATAAAATAGATATCTCCGATACCGACTACGAGATTGGTGGCACCACCATTCGTTTGGAGTCTTCTTCCGATGTGATTCTTCGTCAGATCAAGCCGCTGAACGACCGTTTGGTCCTGTTGCGGGATACTCTGTCCGAAGCTCTTGTCAATGGAGCTCATGCCTATTTTTCTTCCTACGACTCCGCGCTCAAACGTCACGAAGTGGAGTTTCCGCGCCCCAATTTCAAATTTGAGTTATATCTTACCGATACGCTCTATGTAGCGAGCGAAAAGATCATCAGTACGATGACGATCGCCTATTTCTATACCGGTGGTGCCCATGGTCATACAGAGTTTTATGCCCTGAATTATGCACCGGACAAATCTCGCTTTTATACCATTCATGATATACTGGATACGACCCAGCAAAATCGAATCAATAAATTGTTGAAAGACTATTTCGTCAATGAGTCAGACTGTTTCACGATTGCTCCGACAATTGATAAAGTGACGGCTGTAAACGTAACCTCAAAGAGTGTTTTATTCACGTTCGCCCATTATATCTTGGGTCCCTATTATTGCGGAGCGCCTACCATCGAGGTTCCCCTGATCGAATTAAAAGGAATATACAAGTTGTAATCAATTGTGAATTGATATTAAAAAGGATGCATCGCTATGCATCCTTTCTTTTTGACTGAATAATAGACTGTATATTTGTTGGATACACAATTCAATTCATCACAGTTATTATGGATTTTTCAAAATACGTCTTGCCGGGCATTGCTTGCGCTGTATTGGCTTCTTGCGCCGGACAAAAGAATCCCGATCAGGATCTGACTCACTATGTCGATCCTTATATCGGTACCGGTGGTCATGGTCATGTCTTCATGGGTGTCAATCTTCCATTCGGAGCCATTCAGGTTGGCCCTACCAACTTCTACCAGGATTGGGATTGGTGCTCTGGATACCATTATTCCGATACGACGATTGTCGGTTTCGGGCAGACTCACTTGAGCGGAACGGGTATTGGCGATTTGGGGGACTTGGCTCTGATGCCGGTAACCGGAGATGTAACGATGAATGCCCGTGGCAAACGTGGTGATTATTCTACCAATTTCCATTCATACTATTCTCATGACAACGAAGAAGCGAAGATCGGCTATTATGCCGTTACGCTCGATCGATACGATATCAAAGCCGAACTCACGGCTACACCTCGCGTTGCTTATCATCGCTATACCTTCCCCGAAAACGACAACTCGGGAATCATCATCGACTTGCGAAACGGAATCGGATGGGATCGTCCCGAGAATGCTTCGGTACGTCTGGTCAATGATTCTACCATCGTGGGGTATCGTCACTCTTCGGGATGGGCGGTCGATCAGCAGCTTTATTTCACGGCTGTATTCTCCAAACCGATCTCTTCTTTGAAAATCTACAAAGATCAAGAGCTTCTTGAAGGCACCGCTGCCGAAGGCGAGGCTTTCTACGCCCGCGCTTCATTCGATACCAAAGCCGATGAGCAGGTTTCCGTAAAAGTGGCTATCTCTCCGGTAAGTATCGAAAACTCAGGACTGAATCTGACAACCGAACTTCCTGATTGGGATTTCGAGGGTACTCGTCGTAAAGCGGAAACGGCTTGGAACAAAGAGCTGAATAAAATCAAGGTGAAAGATTCAAGCGAAGCCAACAAACGGGTTCTTTACACGGCTCTTTATCACTCGATGATCGCTCCTTCTGTATTTATGGACGTCAACGGGCAATATCGTGGTTCAGGATCCGATCGCCGCGTTTATCAGGCCGACGGATTTACCAATTATACCACCTTCTCTTTGTGGGATACCTACCGTGCGGCTCATCCGTTGATGACGGTGATCCACCCCGAGAAAGTAAACGATATGGTCAATACCATGTTGAATATCTACGCTCAGCAGGGCAAATTGCCGGTATGGCATTTGGTTGGTAACGAAACCGATTGTATGGTTGGCAACCCGGCTATTCCGGTCGTAGCGGATGCCTATCTCAAAGGATTCCGCGGATTCGATACCTTGCAGGCTTATCAGGCGATGAAAAACTCTGCGCTTCTTGACGAACGTGGTTTGAATTTCATGAAACAATACGGGTATCTTCCATACGACAGCATCATCGAATCTGTTGCTCAGGGCTTGGAATACGCGTTGGCAGATTGGTGTGTGGCTCAGGTCGCAGCTCAAATGAATCAAGCCGAAGATTTCGCGACGTTCGATAAACGCGGCAAAAGCTATGAGCATTATTTCGATAAGTCGGTCAATTTCATGCGTGGAAAAGACAGCAAAGGCAACTGGCGTCAAAACTTCGATCCTTTCCTGGCTGCTCATCGTGTGACAGACTATACCGAAGGCAACGCTTGGCAATATACCTTCCTGGTTCCTCAGGATGTCGATGGTCTGATCCGTCTGTTCGGTTCCGACGAGATATTCACCGCAAAACTCGATTCTCTTTTCTTTGTCGAAGGGGATATGGGCGAACATGCTTCGGCGGATATCACCGGTCTTGTCGGTCAATACGCTCAGGGCAACGAGCCGAGTCATCATGTGATCTATATGTACGCTTATGCAGGCAATCAGTGGAAAAGTGCCGAACGCGCCCGTCAGATGCTTACCGAGATGTATACCGATCAGATCGACGGAATCTGCGGAAACGAAGATGTGGGGCAGATGTCTGCTTGGTACATCCTTTCTTCTTTAGGGTTCTATCAGGTCGAACCGGCTGGTGGCGTTTACGTATTTGGTAGTCCGCAGTTCGAAGAGGTCGAAGTCAACGTTGGCAATGGCAAGACGTTCACGGTGATCGCTCACAACAATTCTCCGGAAAACAAATACATTCAGTCCGTAAAACTCAATGGTAAAGACTATACCAAATCATACATTCTTCATTCCGATATCGCTTCGGGTGGGAAACTGGAGTATGTGATGGGCGCTCAACCCAACAAACAGTTCGGAGCTGCTCCTCAGGATCGTCCTCAGGCTGCTCGCAAATAAGATTTGATTTTTCAAAATTCATACCGAATCCCGGTCTCATGCAAAGCGCGTGCGACCGGGATTCTTTGTTTCTCCGAGTCCAACTTTTTCGTTTAAGCCGTGTTATAGCAACAAACCGTTTTTCCCGATACCATGTTGTCTCAACAAACTAATTCCGACTCACTCCGGCGCAAAGCGCTTTCGTTTGTGATTCTCATCAGTCTCACCAGCCTTTTCTCCGACATGACTCATGCCGGAGCGAAAAGTATTTATGGGGCTTTTCTGAGTTATTTGGGTGCTTCGGCTGCCGCCATCGGTTTCATCAGTGGTTTGGCTCAGTTCGCGGCTCGTGGGCTGAGTCTGGTTTCTGGTTATTTGGCTGATAAATGGAAGAATTACTGGACGCTCGTTATCGTCGGTTATCTGCTCTGTTTGGTCTCCATTCCGGCTCTGGCGTTGGTTTCCGGCAAAGGTTGGATGATCGCCGGTGCGCTCATTGTGATCGAACGCGTCGGTAAAGCCTGTTGGCAACCCTCCCGCAATACGCTCGTATCCTTTACGTCCTCCCGCATCGGTAGCGGAAAATCTTTTTCGATTATGGGGTTTTTCAATAAGATGGGAGCGTGCATCGGTCCGCTCTTCCTGTTTTTGATTCTGCTTTTCAAGCATCACGACCTGCTGATCGATCGCTATCATCTTTGTTTTCTCATTCTGGGGATTCCTGCTCTTATAACGCTTTTTCTGATTCTGATCGCTCGTCGCAAATATACCCATCCCGAAGATTTCGAAAAGCCCGGACAAACCTCTCTTCCCAAATCGCAACTCTCGGCGATCTACATTCTCTTTTGTATGGGAATGGCTTTTTTCGGACTCGGGTTCTTCGATTTTCCGCTCATTACCCTGCATCTCACTCATCAGCCTGCGATCAATACCGAATTTCTCCCGCTCTTTTTCTCCGCGGCGATGCTTGTGGCGGCTTTATCCGCACTCTTGTTCGGGCGCCTTTTTGATCGGATCGGTGTCTACACGCTCGTTATTTCTACGTTGATATCCGCTCCGTTCGCCTTTTTTATCTTCATTGGCGATCAGCTTTGGATGATGTGTGTCGGAATCCTCATTTGGGGTGTAGGCATCGGATCCATCGAGACGGTTTTTAAGTCGGTTGTTGCCAGACTCGTTACGAAAGAAAATCGTTCTCGGGGATATGGTATTGTCAATGTTTTTTTGGGTCTTGCCCTTTTTGTCGGAAGTTGGTTGTGCGGTATCTTTTACAATGTTTCGTTCACCATTCTGATCTTGTTTTCGGTGGCGACTCAGCTCTTAGCCGTATTGGCCTTCTTGATTTGTCATCATAAGATGCGAAAAGCGGGCTATTGAAAACGCTACGTTTTTTACGTTTTTCAATCAGAATTTTTACCCGAATTTTTTCTGCTTCCAGGATTCGGTTCGTTCCGTTTTTTCTGCCTGACGATTCATATTTTCCTGCCTGATAAAATCAATTTTTCTGCCTGGCTTTTTGACATTTTCTGCCTGACGGTTTTCT
>CAMTOW010000105.1 GCA_947074245.1 uncultured Bacteroidales bacterium
GCGAAGTGATCATCAGACGTGGAGAATATCCCGATCGGATTCACAATTTCCATGAAGGGAAACTGGCAAAATGCAGAATCCGTAGCGGAAAAGATTTTTATGAAGGATATATCAACCGAAACGCTGAGTTCGTTTTCATCTTTGTCGAAGATCCGGATTACATCAACAAGACAACGCCGTCCGCAAAAACAGCCTGTAACGAATGATCGATATTATGAATCAAACTGAACTCCTCCGGTCAAATCAATAGCGCTCCTTCGATCTATCCCGAACGGTATGTCCGTCCGGATCGAAAGCGGGAGTGTTCTGCAAAAAGAAGCGGTGGTATCGATCGAATGACCGATACCACCGCTGTATCATGACAATGAGATTCCTCGTTTGGAATCAGGTATCCCATTGATTCTTTTTCTAGAACGAATAATTCCCGGTTACGCTTTCCTCCCGAACGGTTTGGAAAGCCGATTATCCCGGTTCATAATCTCTTTCTTTATTTTACTTCCCAGATTTCCCCTGCCATAAGCAGATCCTGAAGAGTACGTTCTGGTTTTTTCGCCTGTACGTCCTTGATCTGTTGTTCTACTTCCTGATCATAAACAGGTGCTTCTACCGAACGGATCACTCCGAATGCAACCGGCATATCATTATCCACACCCATCATAGCCAACTTACAATGCAATAGGTTATCCATCGTTGTAGCATCATGAACCAACAGATCGTTTTCTGTGATTCCATTCTCACCGATCGTTACGACCCGCAGGTTAAGCCCCTCCAAGATCAAACCTTTATCCCGTTTAGCTCCGAAGATCATCGGTTTTCCATGTTCCAAAACGATAGAACGCTCTGCGCGATACTCTTTATCCGAAACATATTTATGGATTCCATCATTGAAAATCACACAATTCTGTAGGATTTCAACTACGGAAGCGCCCGCATGATGCGCAGCAGCCACCATAACCTCTTTCGAAGTCTGCAAATCCACATCGATTGCACGAGCGAAGAACATTCCGCGTGCGCCCATTGTCAATTCAGCCGGCACGAATGGTTCCTCAACGGTTCCGAACGGAGATGACTTCGTTACGGCTCCGCGATCGGAGGTCGGTGAATATTGCCCTTTCGTCAAACCATAAATCTTATTATTCAACAAAAGGATGTTGATATCCACGTTACGTCTTACCGCATGGATGAAGTGATTTCCCCCGATTGCAAGACAGTCACCGTCGCCGGTTACAGCCCATACGCTCAGTTCCGGACGCGCAGTCTTCACGCCTGTCGCAATCGCGAGTCCTCGACCGTGGATGGTATGGAAACCATACGTGTTCATATAATAAGGAAGACGTGAAGAGCATCCGATACCGGATACTACAACCGTATTGTGAGGCGCTACGCCGATCTCGGCCATCGCTTTCTGCAGAGTATTTACGACTGCATGGTCTCCACAACCCGGACACCAGCGTACATACTGATCACTCTTATAATCTTTCGCTGTATATTTAGTTTCCATAGTTATTTCTCCATCAATTTAATGACATCCTCTACGATTTCACTTACCTGGAACGGCTGTGCCTGCATCTGATTGATCTGTGCGATATTCACACCCGGCACTTTCCCGCGCAAGAACGAAGCGAACTGACCGTTGTTCAGCTCGGCCACGATCACTTTCTTATAACGACGCAATACTTCCTCTGCGTTTTTCGGCATCGGACTGATGAATCGGAAATGAGCGAAAGCTACCGGATGACCGCTCTGGTTCAACTCTTCTACAGCTGAATACAGATGTCCGAACGTTCCGCCCCAACCCACGACTAGCGTATCGGCATCGGGGTTACCCATTACGTTCAGCAATGGAATGTTATTGGCAACGTGATCGATCTTATCCTGACGAACCTGAGTCATATGCTCGTGGTTTTCCGGATTTGTAGAGATCGCACTCGTATGGAAATCCTTTTCAAGACCACCCAGACGGTGCATAAAGTCTTCCATTCCCGGTATCGCTTTGTAACGTACATTGGTACTTTCATGACGGCGATACGGTTTCCATCCCTCTTTGTGCTCGTCTTTCACATACGGGATGCGGATTTCCGGATAACGTCCCATATCCGGGATACGCCAAGCCGAAGAACCGTTTCCGATGAAAGCATCGGTCAGAAGGATTACAGGAGTCATATATTCCAAAGCGATCTTCGAAGCTGTAAATGCCATGTCGAAACAATCGGTAGGAGTCGAAGCGGCCATCACCACAAGCGGCGATTCTCCGTTTCGTCCGTACAAAGCCTGAAGAAGGTCGGTCTGTTCTGTTTTCGTAGGAAGACCCGTCGACGGGCCGCCACGCTGTACGTCCACAACGACCAGCGGGATCTCTGCCATCACGGCAAGCCCGAGCGCTTCACTCTTCAGAGCAAGACCCGGTCCGGAAGTGGATGTAGCTGCAAGATTACCTGCAAACGAAGCTCCGATCGCGGTACAGATACCGGCGATCTCATCTTCAGCCTGAACGGTTTTCACGCCCAATGCTTTCAGTTTGGAAAGTTCATGCAGGATGTCTGTGGCTGGAGTGATCGGATAACTGCCGAGGAACAACGGTATGCCGGCTTTTTCAGCAGCGGCAACAAGCCCGAGAGCCGTAGCCTTATTCCCGTTGATATCCATATAATACCCTTTTTCGCTCGATTCGCCTTCGATTCGATAGGTCGAAACGGTCGCGTGGATGTTGTTTCCATAGTTATATCCGTCGGTAAGCACCTTGATGTTTGCGTCCAGAATAGACGGCTTCTTACCGAATTTATTTTTAAGCATCTCCATCGCGTGCTCCATCGGACGGTTGAACAACCAGCATACCAATCCCAAAGCAAACATGTTTTTGCTTCGTAAGATCGCTTTGTTGTCCATTCCCATATCCGCAAGACTGCTTTTTACCATGGTCTCAACCGGAACGGCAACTTTCTGAACATTCGATAATCCGAGTTCTGCAAACGGATCCAATGTCTTATAGTCGGCTTTCTTAAGATCCGATTCCGTAAACGAGTCTTCATCGAAGATGATGATCGTATTCGGTTTGACGAACTTCACGTTTGTCTTCAACGCGGCTGGATTCATTGCGACCAATACGTCGCACTTATCCCCCGGTGTGTAAATTCGTTTTCCGAGATGAACCTGGAAGCCGGATACGCCTCCCAATGTACCTTGCGGTGCGCGGATCTCTGCCGGATAATCCGGAAACGTTGAAATCTCATTTCCAAATACGGCAGATAAATTTGAAAAAATGGTGCCGGCCAATTGCATGCCGTCTCCGGAGTCGCCGGAGAATCGAATCACCACTTTGTCTGTGTCAATGATTCTTGTTTTTTCAGACATAGAAATATGTGTTAATCAGATAAGAAATCTTATATCTCTTTTGAGTTTAGATTACAGGCGCAAATTACATTAATTAAAATGAATTTAAAAGTAATTAATGAATAAAATTTCATTATTGAAAAGCGTTTAGAAATAGCATTATGTCACTCCATTGACATCCAAAATACTCACCAACAACTTTATTAACCACTTTCCCATTATAAATATATACCCCGGAACGGAAATTTGCTTGCTTACGGATATAATCATTTATCGTTCCGCACTCACCTACATTAAGTAAAATAGGGATAAAATAATTACTTAATGAGATGGAAGCCGTACGTGCCACCCTCGAACTGATGTTCGGCACGCAATAATGCGTTATTCCGAATTTCTCATAAACGGCCTCCGAACTGTATTTCGGACAACGGGATGTTTCGAAGCAGCCGCCCTGATCGACGCTCAAATCAATGATCAACGCTCCTTTTTTCATTTGCGCCACCAGATCTTCCGAAACGACATAGCGCCGTTCGCCGTTTTCGAAGCGAAGCGTTCCGACGATCACGTCGGCTGAGCGCAAAGAGTTTGCCAAAACGTTGGGGTGAAGCGTGGAAGTAAAGGTGGACGGGCCCAGCATCGATTGAGCCATTCGCAATTTATCAACATCGTTGTCAAACAGTTTCACCATGGCGCCCAATGCGTCGGCCGTGCGCGCGGCTTCTTTTCCAGCCCGACCCGCACCGATGATAACCACCTCGGTAGGCGATATTCCGGCGCAACCGCCCAGTAAGATCCCCTTCCCGCCGTTCATATTGGTCAAGAGCTCGGCCGCTATCACGATAGATGTACGTCCTTCTATTTCGGATATCGAATTGATCAGCGGATGCTGCCCGGTCTTGTCGCTGATGAGTTCATACGCAATACCCGTAATCCGCCGTTCGAGCATCATCGCCAACGAATCGTCCGGAAAGAACGACAACTGCATCATCGAGATCAACGTCGATTTAGGCTTCATGAGCATCACCTCCTGCAAAGTCGGCGGAGCCACTTTCAGCACAATATCACAACGCCACACCTCAGTCACATCATCCGTTATCTGCGCACCCGCATCCGAATAGGCAACATCGGGATAATGAATCGATTCTCCCGCTCCCGATTCGATAACGATATGATGCCCCTCATTTGTCAGAAGGGATACCGCTTCCGGCGTAAGCGGAAGTCTTTTCTCAAACTCCCCGCGTTCCTTCGGCATTCCGATCAACAATGAGTTAACCGAACCGGTCTTTCGGCAAAGCCGCTCTTCCGGAAGAAGCGATATGTGGGCGATCGTGTACATCTGTTGACCCATGGATTCGTATGATTTTTGACCCTGTTCGGCCTGTGTTAGTAGTTTGACAAGATAGCGGACAACGAGTTCGCTGCCTGTTCGACCTGATCGGCCGATTCCAGATCCGTAGCGTCGAATATGATCGTTGCCTGTTCATAATAGGGTTGGCGCTTATCCAGGTTCTCCCGGATAAATTCAATCAGTTCCGCATCGTTCTTATCCCGGATCACCGGACGATTCTGTCGCGCGATCTTCAGGCGCTCAAACAGTCGTTGCGGCGTCACCTTCAGATAAACCGATACTCCGTGCCGATTCATATAGGTTGCGTTATCGAAAAAGCAAGGCACTCCTCCGCCCGTCGAGATAATCACATTCTCGAAATCAGACACCTCATGGAGTATCTTTTGCTCCAGTTCCCGAAAATACGCTTCGCCATGTTCTGCAAAAATGGCTCGTATGGTTTTATGATAACGAGCTTCGATATAATGATCCAAATCGATAAACTCCATATTGAGCAATTCGGCGACAAGTTTTCCAAGCGTCGTCTTGCCCGCTCCCATATAACCTGTCAGATAAAATCTTTTCATAATTGGCGAAATGTAACTTATGAATACAAAATTATAAGTTTTTAAGCGGGAAAGGCAATCCATTCCGATGAATTATTCCGATATATGTTTTAAACCAATTCCGATGTAACACATTCTTTATTAATCGGATAATTATATGTAATTTCGCACGCTGTAACCGGAGAGCATCTCCGAAAAGCAAAATCACCGATGGCGAATTTCAAATATTATGTCGTATGGGAAGGTCACGCACCCGGCATTTACGACAGTTGGGAAGAGTGCAAACGTCAGATTACAGGCTATAAGGGAGCGAAATACAAAAGTTTCAATTCCAAGGAAGAAGCGACTGAGGCGTTCCGCGACAACCCGACCGAACATGTGGGAATCCTCAATGCCGTAGCCAAAGCCATTCAGTCTGATTCGAAGGTGCGCCTCAAGTTCAATCCCGAGAGTCTGGCGGTCGATGCGGCGTGCAGCGGCAATCCCGGTCCGATGGAATATCGGGGAGTCTACGTTCGTACCGGACAGGAAATATTCCGAATCGGTCCGCTTGCGGGTGGCACCAACAATGTTGGCGAATTCCTGGCCCTCGTGCACGGGCTGGCCCTGCTCAAGCAACGCAACTCGACGCTTCCGCTTTATACCGACAGTGTCAACGCGATGGCCTGGGTAAGAAATAAGAAGTGTAAGACCCAACTCGAGCGTACACCCGAAAACGAACCGATCTTTCAGATGATCGAACGGGCGGAACTTTGGTTGAAGAACAACACCTACACGACGCCGATTTATAAATGGGATACGAAAATGTGGGGAGAGATTCCCGCCGACTTTGGCCGGAAATGATCCATTCTTAAAAAAGAATGACCGGATGCAACGTTATCAGCCCATTTGCATCTTTACTAAAAACAAGCGAATACAAGTCCTGTACGGGATCTTCAAGATATTTATTATGCTTATTCCGGTAGAAACCGGGTGTTATCATACCGTTTAAGGTATTGTTATGGTATTTCTATGATGAAAACAAACGTATTGGTTAAGATTGTCATTCCTATCTACACCACTTCTTTGACAGAGAATGACCACAAATCGCTGCGACGCTGCTTCGAGCTGTATGAGGATTCTCATGAGATTATCTTCATACATCCTCGTTCGCTTGATATGGCTCCCCTTTCTTCATTGTATCCGAAAGGTCGCCTGGTCAGTTTCGCCAACGAATACTTCAAAGGCATCGCAGGCTACAACCGCCTGATGCTTTCCAAAGATCTTTACGAAAAGTTTCTCGATACGAAATACATTCTCATTTATCAGACCGATGCGTATCTCTTTTCCGACAAACTTGATGAATGGTGTCAGAAAGATTACGACTATATCGGCGCTCCCTGGTATCCGAAAAAGAAATACCGGGCGATGCATTATCGCGCCTTTATGAAAGTGCGCAGCTTTTACCGCTCATTGACCGGAAAATTTGATCCGGCGGATATTTTCTATCAGGTCGGAAATGGAGGTTTGTCTTTGCGAAACACGAAGAAACATTATCACATCGCGTCGCAAAACAGTCCCGTGATTGAAAAATTCCGAAAAAACTGCGACAGCACTAACTACAACGAAGACATCTTCTGGAGCATTAAAGTCAATCAAACCCGCGAAGAGTTCAACTATCCTCCGTTCGAAGAAGCGCTGAACTTCTCATTCGATAAATATCCGGATGTGATGCTCGAATTGAACGACAACAGATTGCCGCTCGGATGCCATGGTTGGAGCAAAAAACAAACGCTTCCGTTCTGGAGCCGCTATATCTC
>CAMTOW010000106.1 GCA_947074245.1 uncultured Bacteroidales bacterium
CGTCGTGGTTGATTCGTTGCGCATAGATCTTATCGTTTGATTTTTCTTCTTCCGGTAGCTGACGTGCATCGGTCCACATGACGATCCAATGGTTATCATCGATCAAACGGGATGTTTTCATGCTGCCTTTCGTAGCTCCTTTCGGTTCGGTGATGGTCTGGAAATCTGTGCTCCACGCATAGCTGCCGTTGGCGTCGATTCGAGTTGCGTAACCGGTCACTTCGGCATAGCTGTCGAGTGTCATATAGAATGCCGAGAAACCTTCTTCCGGCGCGCCGCTGATGCTGTTGTAACCTAGCGCCGTTTGAGTCAGAGGAAGCAAATCTTCCCCTTCCGGAGACCACAGCAATTCGCCCGACATCGCGATTTTCTGCATCTTCAACCCTTGCCAGTCTTGTGTACCCGTCGTTACGCGCCATATCGTGTAAAGGCAATCTTCGCTTTCGCTATAATACATCTCCGGAGAGAACTGACGCAGGTATTCGTTATATCCTGTTGCCTGACCGTCTACGCCTGCCGTGAATCCCAACCGACCGTCGGAAGTGATGTGCGATACATAAGCTGTTTCGTAATTGGTGAAAAAGCGGTCGTCACGCCACCCTACAAAAGCTCCGCCTTTGTTATCCGGAATCACGCGAACCATCAAGTGTAGTGGAATTGACGGAAATCCACCTTGATAAACTTTTAAGTCTTCCGCCCAGACCGAACCTCCGTCAAAATCTATTTTTCGAGCCATGATATCCTGATTGCTTCCTCTTGCATAAACCAAAATAACCTGACTGTTTTTTGCTTCTACCAAATATGGCCAGTTGATGGTGCTGTTATCATCTTTCAGGATCAATGTTTCCTCCCAAAGAAACTCTTTGTCTTTCGATATACATTCTACTTTAATACATTGAGACTGACTGCCGTATTCGTTCATCCAGCAGATCACATAATTTCCATCCGTTCGTTGCACCATTGTGATGCAAGCTTCCGTATCATGCGACAATCCTTTTTCCAAATCCAAGCCGTCTTCCCCCCAAAGCATTTCACCGCTAGGCGAGACTTTATAGATGGTATAGGAGAGTCTTTGGGCATCGTCCGGTGAATTTCTGCAATCCGAAACAGCAATTAATGCGTTTCCATCATCATCCGTCATTAGATAATTATTGACAGCGGTCCATGAACGGGTTTGCTTGTCCGAAACGACCATTCCTTCTTCTCCCAACATTTTGTTACCACCTTGATCCAGGATTTGTAAGCGTGTTTTCGTAGTACCTCCTTCCGGAGAATTAAAATGGACAAACGTATTACCGTCTTTGTTCACATCAAAAGTCCAAGAATAAATCCCTTGTCCGACTGCCGTGATCCGATTGTTTTCTGATGGATCGTTACTCCATTGTGCCATACCTGCGGTTGCGCACAAAGAGGTTGCTAACATGAGTAGTAGTTTTTTCATAATAATCTGTTTTTGTAGAATGAGTCTTTTTAGTTTTGAATTTGAATTTTGAATGTTTCGTTACCTTTTTCCGAGGCTACGTTTACCAGATAGATCCCTTTACCGAGCGATTCGGCAGAGACTTCACATCGGCTTATACCCGATGGAGACGACGTTTGCAGGATTCGGTTTCCGGAGATCGCATAAACAGATATTTCAGCGTTTCCTATATTCGCTCCCAGTTCCAGGATAATTTGGCCGGATTCGGCATGATAGCTAGCTCGGGTCTTCTCAGTTTCTTTGTTTTGTTTTGTACCGCTCGCCAAGGTCGTTTGGAAGAAACTGCGCATACCATGTTTCTGAATGGAATAATTCTGATCGATCAGCGTCTGATCATCACGGTAAATCTTCACATAACCTTTCGGCTCCTGAATACCGTCTCCCCAGGCGTCGATCACCTCCAGACAGTAGTTTTCATCGGGAGCAAGCGTAAGCGTTTCTTCATGCGTAGTTACTTTCCCTTTCGCGAACGGACCGAATTCATGCACGATCTCCCCCTGAGCGTTTTTCAGCAAAAAGCGGTTCTCATCGGCATACAGGTCGGTTTGTAATACGAAACGGGTATCGGGTGTAGATTCGGTCGGTTGGTAGAATTGCCCTTTAATCACGTCTGCACATTCATACGCTTCTCCGTTTAACCCGACCAGTTTGATTTCATATCGGTTCTCATTTTGCTTGGTATAAGGCTGTGCCGACAAGCATAGGGTTTCGGTACCGAAAGGAGGCAAATCCGTTTCGAGTGTGATCGGTTGGATCTCTCCGTTCAGGCTTAGCTCGAAGGATGCCGATTGAATTGTCTGTGTCGATTCATTGGTGAGGCGTACTTCGAAATGATCGTATCCGTATTTATTATCGACATTCAAAAGTGGAGTTTTGATCGATGCTCCGAGCGCTTTTTCAAATGAAGAATAAACCGGTTTTCCTCCGACCACGTTATAGACCTCTTTGCTGTCGGCAGATACGAAAGCGATCACCTCGATGCTTGCCGCTTCCACTCCGATTTCTCGTATCGCTTCGGGCAGTTCATAAACATAACTTCTTTCGAAATATTCCCCTTTGCGCGGTGTCTGGATCGGATCCCCCCATCCTTCGGTGATGTAATCGCGCAACATGTGCTTATGGATGTACTGATCGCCCATCCCGGCTCCGTTCTGCGGACCTTTGATATCACTTTGGGTCCATAATACGTTCAGGCGGTTTTCCGTTTCCGGCACGTCGGCGGTATAATATCCTTCTACGCGCACGGTCAGTATTCCGGTCGCTCCGTCATAGCCGCTCTCTATATGCAGGTTTACCGGAGCGTCTTCTTCATGGATGGATTTTCCTTTTTTAATCCAGTAGTTTCTGCTTAATATCGGAGAAGAACCTTCGAACGTATGGCGATTGACCGACCCGCATGGATATCCGGACTGATAAGCCCCGAGTTCGGCGTCGATCTCTTCGCCGCGATCGGTTCTGAAATCAGGCTGATCGCTGTGTGGTCGCGCGAATGTTCCTGAATGAACCGCTACGACGTATACATTTTCCGGTTGCGCGTCAAAAAGACGATGGGCAACTTCATGCCCCTGCGGACAAAAACCGCAATTGATTCCTGTGAACTCTTCCAACAGGATCTTTTTCTTTTGGATCGTCGTCGATACTTCATAAGCCGACGCTGGGGCGATGGCTGCTAAGACGACAGGGATACAGAGTAGATTTTTATTCATGGTGAAGCGATATTTAATGAATACTCTTTTTTGATTCGAATCGGAGGTGAATCACCGTAACGATTTCATTTTGTGATTATTAATTTAATTTTTATATTTAATTTGTTATTCTTTGATAATATTATTTGACTACGCCAAATGGGATTACTTCTCCCAAATACTACGCGAGTTGTATTTAATATGCTTATAAATAGGGTTTTAAGTTGCTGTTTTGAAATGTGTGTTTAAGATGCGGAATCACCACTTTCGTTTAAATGAGAACTCATAATATATCTAAATCCGGTTTTAAACAGAGAAATTTGTTAGGCTCTTGGGCAAAAAAATGAACGAATGATATGAAAACGAGATTATATTTTTACAAACTTATTTTTAAGATTCTTCTTTTCGTGATTGTAGGGAGTATCCCTCTTCGGGCTTTCGGAGAAGCTTCGCCCGAACGGAAGTACGGCATTTTACGTCGGATCAAACCGATCGTCGAAGAGATGGAAAATTCAACTGAAAAAGGGGCGGTGACCGGGCAGATCGATTCGCTGATCGCCTCGGGGAAAATATCCGATAAGACATTCGTCAACCTGATCAATCACATCGGAAATCATTTTCGGGAAACGGGAAAACTGGTCGGTGCCATCCGTTTGTATCAACAGGCGGTGTCGGTATTGGATATCCGTGATGTAGAGAACCGGGAGGAACGCCGGATGTTGATCTCATTCTATATCCCGCTCGGCGCTTCGCACGAGGAGTCGGGAATGTGGAACAAAGCGATGGAGTATTATCTGCGGGCACTTTCGCTGACCGAAAACGATGAGGAGATGGATTCGTACCGCGCCATGATCTACAACAATATCGGGGCTCTTTACTTCAATCGCTCCGAACTCGATAATGCCGAACGCTATTTCAATCAGGCGCTTGCGCTCAATATGGCGTTAAAGATCGACAAAGAGCAATTCTACAATTATAATAATTTGGCCGGCATCAATATGAAGCGCGAAAAGTATGATACGGCGCTCGATTATGCCCTGAAGGCGTTGCGTTTGCTCGATTGCGAACAAAATCCGTACGGATATTATTTCATGCAGGCCAATATCGGATCGCTTTATCTGAAAAAAGACGAAGTGGTGCAGGCGATGAGTTATCTGCGCAATGCGGTAGCGCAACAGCAGAAGTTTGATTTCCGTCAAGACTTGATACACAGTTGTTTTCTGATGGCGGAAGCGTACGATCGGTTGGGGCGTAGAGATAGCGTGGAGGCCTATATCGAACGGTCGATCGGGTATGCGACTTCACTGGGAATCCGCCGCGAGGAGGGGCGGATTTTGAAATGGTATTCGGACTATCTGAAAAAAAACGGTCAACTTCCGCGGGCTTATGCCGCTTTGAGCCGTTCGGTTGCGATCGAGGATTCAATCATGTTTCAGGATAATATGAGGCGAATCAATACGCTCGAAGAGATCTACGAATCGGAAAAGAAGGTGCGCGACAACGAGATCGCCCTCAAAGATATCGCTTTGCAGAAAGCGTCGTCCGATCGGATCTGGAGTTTGTTGCTCATCATTGTCATGTTGTTGGTGATCGCGGTTTTATTTCTATATGCATATTCGCGTAATAAGGAGAAGCAGCGTCTGACTCAGGAACTGTTGGCGCGCCGCCAGAAAGATGAGTTTGAGAAAGAAAAAGAACAACAGCTGATGAAAGAGGAACAACTCAATCGCACGCTCGATCTGCGTAACCGGGAATTGACCACCTATACGCTCTCGATGATTCGGAGCAACGAATTTATCAGTGACATTAGCGACGAACTTAAAGCGCTTCTGCTTGAACTCAATCCGCGCGATAAGGAACATAAGCTCCACTTGCGCCAGATTCTGGCAAAACTGCAACAACATAATACGCATCACAACTGGGACGAATTCCGGTATTATTTCGAACAGGTACATCCCTCGTTCTATGAAAATCTGGAAGCCCGTTTTCCCGAACTGACTCTGAAAGAGCGGCGTCTGTGCGCATTCCTTCGATTGGGGCTTTCCTCCAAAGACATCTCGGCGATTACGTTCAAAGAGGTTCGAAGTGTGGAGTCGGCGCGCAATCGCTTGCGTAAGAAACTGAACATCCAGGCGGAAGATAACCTGACTGAGTTTCTTTCGCAGGAAAATCCATAACCTGTTTTTCTCATTCTCTTCAACGATCCGAATCGCCGATTCCGGATCGTTTTTTTTATGTCGGTTACCGGCGAATCAAGTCGTTTTGCCGGAGCAGGAACTGATTCTTCAAATCAAACCCATCGTTTTTCGCCTGGAATTTCCGGTATTACTGCTTGGTAGTTTTCGATTCATTGCCTGTCTGAATCTCTTTCATCCGCTTTTTAATGCGTATTTACTCTGCAGTGAATGATTCTTTATACAGGCTTAAATGATCGTTTGAAGGCAAGTAAAAGAAGAACGGCAAGGCGGGGTATTAAAAAAAGAGACGCGCAAACTCCGAATTTCTTCGGCGCTTGCGCGTCTTTGTATACATATTATAAAGAATCAGAATGCGATGGAAATGTTTCGCGTATCGGTATCGCGAACGGGTTCTTCCGGTTCGAACTGTTCCAACCAAACCTCGTCGCCCTCCATGACGGCATACGAGAAATAGTTGATCCAATCGCCGACGATCAGCAGGCGGCTTTCGCGGCTCAGCATCAGATCGAGCATGATGTGGCGATGTCCGAAAATGAAATAGTCCACGTTGTGATCCTGCAAATAAGCACGGGCGAACTTGACCAGATGTTCCCGGTCTTCCCCCATGTATTTGGGTTCTTCGCCACCCGTTTCTCGGCTGTGTTGCGACCATTTATGGGCGAAAGCCACGCTCCAGCGGGGATGAACCATCGCGAAAAGTCGCTGGCAGAATCGGTTGCGGAAAAATCCGCTCATTATTTTATAGGAATTGGAGTCGTCGCCCAACCCGTCGCCATGCGCCAGAAAAAACGTTTTTCCATTGATCTGTGTGATCAAGGCCTGTTGGTGAATGATTACGCCCGTCTCGGCAGGCAGGTAGTCGAACAGCCAAATGTCGTGGTTGCCCGTGAACCAATGTACTTCGATCCCTCGGTCGGTCAGTTCGGCGATCTTTCCGAAAAATCGGGTGAAACCGCGCGGCACGACAGTTTTGAATTCAAACCAAAAATCGATGATGTCGCCCAGCAGATAGATCGCTCCGGCATCCTCTTTGATCTGATCCAGAAAACGAACCAGGCGACGCTCATATTCAAGCGGATCTTTCAGGGTTTTAGCTCCGAGATGGGCATCGGAAAGAAAATAGATTTTCTTCATGCGCCGCTTATAGAAATCCGAGTTCGAGTTTCGCTTCCTCACTCATCATGTCTTTGTCCCATTCCGGTTCGAAAACCAGTTCGATATCGACACTTTTCACCTCTTCAATGCTTTCCACCTTCATGCGGACATCTTCCAGAATAAAATCTGCCGCCGGACAGTTGGGAGCGGTAAGCGTCATGCGGATCTTCACGTTGTTGGCTTCGTCAATATCAATGTCGTAAATCAATCCCAGTTCGTAGATATTCACCGGAATCTCCGGGTCATAAACCAGACGCAACATCTCAACAATCTTCTCTTCGAGCGCCAATAAGTTGTTATTTTCCATATATACAGGGTTATAGAATGCCCGCAGGCATGGTAAATCAAAATTTGTAATGAGTACAAATGTAATGAATTCTCAGATTAAAAGCTTATTTCCGCTCTTGTCATTCCTTAAAACAATGGTTTTGGGGATTTATCCGGTTTAAGAATAAGATCGGAAGAGCACACGTCTGAACTCCAGTCACTCCGGAGAATCTCG
>CAMTOW010000107.1 GCA_947074245.1 uncultured Bacteroidales bacterium
TTATTTTAAAGACACGGAGACCACCTAGATCTACAATAATCTTAACACTCATTCCCTACACGACGCTCTTCCGATCTACCTGAATCTTATTTATACCATCCTTCAAAGGCAATATCGACTGTTTCATAGTTTGATAAATCTGCCGATGCTCCTTCAGTCTCAGTCTGAAATCATCCTCGGTATTATAAGTATCAAGCAATTCCTCTTCCATTAGTTCAAACGTATTTTCAAGCCTGTTTAGGATTTCGATATAATTAGAGAATATATGATTGATCAATAATAAGAATATATAATCGGCGGGTCTTACTCGAAGATGAGCCGTATTCTTTTCTATAGCCTTTTCTATTTCATCAAATATGTCTGAGTCTGTTTCCTGAAATGTGATTATTAGGTCTTTCTCCATTACGATAGATACCTGTTCAGATGTCATCGGATTCTTTTCCTCCGAAAACAGATGATATTTCAAACTAGCCATAATCAGATTATCATATTCTTCGATCCGGGCTATTATTTGAGGTTGCAATACATCTTGAAGTCCCAATTGAGGGATGTTGAATTTGTCGGCGATATCTTGTAGCCAATCCGAGTCGTTCAACCCCTTTACCTGTATCCATGCCAATCCTCTCTGAACCGCCAGATTGGGAATTTCATTCCGCTTAAGTCTTGTCTTCTTAAACGATTGGTCATCATATTGAATAATATAGATCTCGGTCGGATTATCGATCTCACCCGTATAGGTTGCCTCTTCAAGTAGAAGATTATTTTCTTTTATATGTTTTTTTCTTCGTTTACGCATAATCATGTTGTGTTTTTATATAACAACTGAATTTAGAAAATGTGCTGCTTCATTTTGTTTTTAATAATAGAACCAAATAAAAATAGAATGTGTTATTAAAATAAGATATCAGTCTAGAATTAATTTAATACGTCATTCCAATGAAAGTTTATCCTACGATAGCCGATTCGATCGAGTCAATGAGTAATGGACAGATAGAGAAGCATAAAACCAATACGGTTGTATCTCTGATTTGCATTATTGGTGGAATTCCGTTAGTATGGTGGGGAATCAGTAAATGGACTACGATCGGATATGAGTTTTGGAGTTATCTGTTGGTATTTGGTGGGCTGTTTTTAATCGGATGGGGTACGGTCTTATTGACCTCTAAACATGAATACGTTTATGTAGAAAATGGAAATCGAATCAAACCGACCAGCATATATCTCGATCCGTTGAAAAAAGATGTGATATCCGATCTGCTTGAAAAAGGCGATCTAAACGAAGTCCTGAAATACTCCATTACGAATAGCAGTCCGCTGATGCTCGAATTGTGGCAAGTAGATGGTCATAAGTTGCTTTATTCGCAACTATTATATGCTCAACATGCGAAAAATAAACCGGTGACACCGGTTAAAATCTTAAATAAAGATCAATTATCAAATTAAAAAATGAATTGAAGATGAAGGGACAGAAATATGATGAAGCAAGAGCTGGCGTTGAAGATATTAATTTAGGTCAGATTCCTCTTCAGGAAAGCGAATATTATGAATATCGTAATTGGTTGGAACCGTATCTGTTGGATAATCCCGAAAAAGCGGATCTCTCCGAAGGCGAGTTGATGAAGATATTTCGCAATTCGGCTGCTGGAGAACAGAATAATGTCATTTCAAAAAGCAAACTCTCGGCAGATGATGATTCGGATGATAAGGATGCGGATGATTCATTCGGAAAACATTGGAATTTGGCTCAACCCGGAGATCCGGAGTCGTTGACATAGTTTACGAACCTGGTGAATCTTTTTTTGAGATAGCAGTATCTCTTATAAATGCGAAGGCAACGCATGATAGGATACAAAAACGGTCATCATTCCATAGAATGATGACCGTTTTAATTAGATCGTTCGTATAGGTTCGCTATAATAACAGATAGATCTTAATATGCTGTTATTTTTCGATTATAACATTTGCTTTCAGTGAGCACTTTTAAGATATAAATACCACCCTCAGGCATAATCAATGACTCCTCTTCGTTTCGAACGGTTTTATTCATAACCAATGCTCCATTGGTATTATATACCATGATTTTAGATCCTGGTGCGGCGTTCAAAACGGTTATATAGCCATTCGCATAAAACGTGATAATCTGATCCTCTTCTGGCTCCTTACATAATGAACTGTATACCGAAGTCGTTACTTTGACCTCATTCGATTCTGTATAAGAGTTGTTGCCTTTATACGGTGTCACCGTGTAATAATAATCCGTTTCCGGTAGGAGCGATTTTACTTCATACGACAAATTATTTCCGGTGTGCAGCGGGTATCCTTCGACAGACTGAATGATCTCTTGCGAGTTGGTTTCGCATGTGACACTTTGTAGAATAACTCGTTTGCTTTTGTTGGCTAGGAACTTGATTTTAGAATTCGAAGAATGAGACGTGATAACCAACTCTTCGTCAAGATCTGATTTCGATAGATCGTATGTCTTCAAAAGCTGATTATCAATGTAAACCATCAATTTTGCTGCATCCGTTTTGTAACGACATGCTTTTATGGTCAGCTTGATCTCTTGTTCTGTGTTTATCGTCGGAGAGGTGATCGATCCGTCGTTAGATCCTGTTCCGAGGCGTAACCCGTCTACTTCCTGATATGTTCCCGAAGTTGATGGAGTCCAATCTTCCGGAATGCCATCTGCGAAATTACAAGACCAAAGTTCTACGACCTCATCGCTGTCAGATGTAGTTTGTTTCTGATAAACGTGTAGATAATAATCGTCGGCTTCGTTTTTCTGAGTCCAGTTGGCGATAAATCCGTTCGCCGAAACGGACGAAGCGTCCAGCGCTTTAAAGTCGTCATCCGGATCCGTAATCTGATGATCTGGATCGAATGGAGTAGTCCGTTGATCACCGAAAATCAGGTCTACAAGTTCAGGATAATCAATGTACGGATTTCTGTTATGCTGGGTACTGCTGTAAATCGCATTATTACGGTCTTTTTCTTTTTGACTTACAGGATCCTGTTCGTGCCAGCGAAGAAACATCGCAAGTGTCCACTCAGACAGGTGCGGGTAGCTCGACGAGAATACGCCATTGCCCCAGTTTCCTACATTGTTTTCGTAGCGGGTAGCCATATAGAAATACATTCTGGCGAAATCTCCTTTATATTCGTCATTTGGCTCAAATACGGTTCCGCTATAACCCGGAGTTTTAGATGGTCCAAGTTTCGAGAAGTTATTTTCAGATGTATAAGTTGCGTCTTTTACTTCTCCAAAGGGGAAATTCGATCTTCTGTTATTTACATAACCATCGGTTGGAACCACATGCCATGCGTCTGATTTCATAGGAGAGGAGCTGTTGAACCAACTTTGCGGAACGGAGTGTTCGCGGTTATAACAATCGCCTTCACCCTGGTAACTTCCGCATTGATTGCTTCCAAACGTATAGGTCGATGTGCCGGAATACATATCCCACACTTTTCCTGTCGATGTTACGTCCGATGTGCGGTAAAGACTCCATAAACCGTCATAACTGATCGTTTTTGCATTGCTGATGATTCTGCTGATTTCAGATTTGAGGTCAGCACCTTTTTTTCCGACAGCACTGTCATAATAACCTTCTGTTTGTGAAAATACATTCGCTGAGAATCCTAAAAACGAAGCCACAAACAAATTCCGAATGAGTAAAATATTATTCATAATTTTAGAATTTCAATTTATGCAAAGGTATTTTAAAGTTTTTCAAATAATTTATTTACAACCGGCTTTTTCAAATAAAATCCGGATATACATAAAAAAACTCCTGACTTAAACTAAGTCAGGAGTCTGTATATTTAAAGAAATAATCTCTTCAAATTAATTGAATGCTTCGATGATTGGCATGAAAGTTTCAACTTTCAATGCAGCGCCACCGATCAAGCCACCGTCAACGTCAGCGTTTGCGAAAAGTTCTTTTGCGTTTGATGCGTTACAGCTACCTCCGTATAGGATAGAGATTCCGTCAGCGATTTCTTTTCCGTATTTATCAGCGATAGTTTTACGGATGAATGCGTGAATTTCCTGAGCCTGTGCTGGAGAAGCAGTTTTACCTGTTCCGATAGCCCAAACTGGTTCGTATGCGATAACGATTTTAGCGAAATCTTCTGCTGAGAATCCGAATAGAGCTTCTTCCAATTGAGTTTTAACTACATCGAAGAATGTTCCGTTTTCACGTTCTTCTAGAACTTCACCAACACAGAAGATAGGTGTAAGATCATTCGCTAATGCTAGTTCTGTTTTTGTTTTAAGAGTTGCATTAGTTTCGCCATAATAAGCACGGCGTTCTGAGTGTCCTAGAATTACATATTGAGCACCTGTAGAAGCAATCATAGGAGCAGAGATTTCTCCGGTATAAGCTCCTGAAAGATGGTCAGCACAGTTTTCCGCTCCAACACCGATAAGATCTGTGTCGATTGTAGCGCAAACCGGTGCAAGGTGGATATAAGGAGTACAGATTACAACGTCGCAATTGATCTCTTTTCCTTCAAGAGCACCGTTTAGTTCTTCTGCAAGTTCAAGTCCTTCCTGCAATGTGTTGTTCATTTTCCAGTTTCCTGCAACAATGTTCTTTCTCATTTTGGTTTTATTTTAGTGATTATAATAATTATACAGTTATCAAAATTTTATCATTTTGACGACTCTATCTTCTTTTTAGCTCCGTTTCTTTGCAGATAAGAAGCAATTGTTTTTTCGAAGAACAAAAGTACAAGAATAGGAGTAAAGAATATCAGAATACAATATAAAATTACTTTGCGAGGGTTATTTTTTTTGATTTGACTCAACGAACTGTTTTCAAGCGATTGCTTCAACAATTCTTCTTTGGGAAAATTTCTCGGACTCTTCTTCCAAAGGATAACTCCGTCTTTTAATAACACCAGGCCGGGATTCGATCGAATGATGGTTTCGAGAATAGTTACATCACTGAAAATATACTCATACTCAGCGCCTGTATGCTCGATCCATTCGGCGATGGCCGACTCGTCGTTTACCGTTGCGCAATAAAAACGATAGTCGAAGTTTACCGCGTAATCGTATATGTTATTGATACGGTCGATATAGTTTTCATCTGCCGTGTTGAGATCCGGAGATATGAGCAGAAAGGTATATCCGTCATAATTTAATAGGTCCGAAGTTATATTGTCTCCGTTCTGGTCGGTAAGGAAAAAATCTTTGATGGCAGGCAGCCATTTATCGGATGGCAGAATCGTTTTTGTTTCAACGAATGTCCATGTTGAGTCGGTCGGGTAATCGTCTAATCCGAATTCTTGTTTCACGCCATTACGTTCATAAACAAGTTTATATTCGGTTTGAGGTGCGCCTTCTGGAGCCTGCATGGCTTTATCGATGTTCACGCCGGTTTTATAGGGACGGAAATCCAGAATTGGCAGGTCTTTGATACCGATCAAAGAGATGGTACAGGAGAATAAGAAGGCGTATACGACAGGAATCCAACGAAGAGACGTTGAAAAAAGTGGAGTTATTTTTGCCTGATTGAGATATAAGAAAATGATTAATCCCAATAAAAAGATATTCTTGAAGAATGTTTCCCAATTCGTCAAAACAAGTGCGTCACCGAAACAACCACAATCATTGACAGGATTCGCCAATGCTAGATAAAGTGTCAGAGGTGTAAAGAATATCATAAACAGCAATCCCGCTATCGTAGAGAGTCGTTTGAATGAACCGAATAGGATTCCGATTCCGATGCAAAACTCAATAGCGGCAATCAAAACAGCAAAGGGGAGTGCCAGATCATTTAAGAATGTCAAATCAAATGCACGAAAATAATCGATAAACTTATATGCGGATCCCATGGGATCGACTGCTTTGACAAATCCTGAAAAGGCAAATGTAAAGCCGAATAAAATCCGGCTTATTAGAACTGCTGTTTTAGTTGCTGTTTGGTTCATTTTCAAATTCGATTTTAATTAATCCGAAGAGAGAATAATTGATCATGTCCATATAATTCGCATCAATACCTTCAGAAACCAAGGTGGCGCCTTTATGATTTTCAATCTGTTTTGTACGATAGATTTTCATAAGAATCAAATCGGTATACGAACTGATTCTCATGGATCTCCATGCTTCATCATAATCGTGATTCTTCTTATACATCAACTCTTTCGTGATATTCATATATTTATCATACAGAGCCATCACTTCGGTATTGTTTAAATCAACTTGATCTGCATATCCTAAATCCAATTGAATCAAGCCGATAATGCCGTAATTGACGATTCCGATGAATTCGGAACGAATTCCCTCATCGATTTTAGATTCTTTTTTGGTTTCAAGACTTCTGATTCGGTTTGCTTTGATGAAGATTTGATCCGTTATTGATTCAGGACGCATAATGCGCCAGGATGCACCGTAATCATGTAATTTTTTTTCAAATAAATCACGACATATTTTAATGACGGTTTCGAATTGAGCGATCGTATCAGACATGAATTTTGTTGTTAAAATATAAAAAATATTCAATTATTTATTTGTCAATGCAAATATAATTAAAAAGACAGGTAAGAAATAGTTATTCTCCTTCGGTATCATAAAGAATTTGGTCAATCATTAAAGGAATTTCTGAGGCTGATATCCCCGCATTCAATAAATCATCCAAATCTTGTGTTAAGGTTTTATCAAACATTTCTCCGTTATCGTTCTGTTCTACGATGCTGTCACGATAGAATTTAATCGCGTTTTTGACATTCCCCATAGCCCATTGCGTATGCCCCGCATTGATGAAATCCAGAGAAGTCGGATTCTTGTCTAGTATCTTCTGATAATAACGGGATGCCTGTTCGAATTTACCGACCAAGAATGAGCACCATGCGAACGGTCGCCATGCCCGAAAATTTTTATGATCCAGATAATCTACTTTAAAATAATGCGTTAACGCATTACCAAACTCTTTCAAATCAAAATAACAATTGCAGATATTAAGCAAAATCAACATACCACCCGGTTTGCTTTCT
>CAMTOW010000108.1 GCA_947074245.1 uncultured Bacteroidales bacterium
TGTTCTTCGGCTTTTATTGCCCGCGGTCAGCGTCAGATCCATTTCATAAGAGGAAGGACTGTTCGATCCCGGATGGCGATGAATGGTGAAATTGTTCAGACCAATGGTGAACGGTACGTTTCTGATCTCAATCTTAAGATCGTCATGGCGAATCATGATCTGTGCCGTCTTATCTCCTTCCCGGATATGCATGATTCCCTCAAATCCGAATCGGTGTGTGAATAGGGCACCGGCGAGAATGAATAAGAATGATGCGTGGAAAAGAAGCATACCGATTTTTCCTTTTCTGAAAAACGACTTGCTGAATAAGATTCCTGCCATGTTTACGGTTGCAAGCAACAGGATCAGATATACCAAGGGGTTATTGTAAAACCAGAAGCGGGCCGTCTGAACGGAATAGAAATGCTCTATGAATGTCGCAAGTGCATACAAGATACCCAGCAGACCTAAAAGCACATTTGTGATGACAGGAGAATGAAGAAGCTTCTCTCCTGCAAGTTTTAAAAATCTCATAAACAATTGCGATTAATAAGAGGCTGATAAACAGTTGCAAGATAAGTAAAACAGCTATTAAATTTTATAAAAAAAGAGCATCGTGAATTTAATCTTTCTGATTATTCCGATGCTCTTTTTTAGCTATAAACTTTATTATTCCTCGATGATGATTCGGAATCCTACGTTATGTACCTTCTGATGTGGATAATATCCTTTTCGTACGATAGAAGTTGCTTCTTTCGGATGATCTTTCCAAGATCCTCCGCGTACTACTTTTTTATCCGAAGATCCGGTATTCTTACCCGTAGTCGGATAAGTCACAAAATCCGAACGAGTCCACTCAGCTACGTTACCGTGCATATCATACAATCCGAACGGATTCGCCTGATAAGATCCCGGTGTAGCCATGATCATGTTTCCGTCGTCAACGGTTTCCACTTTCGGATGGAAGCTGTAATATGCGTACCAAGGGTTGTCTTTGCCCATCGGCTGAGGATTCACTCCCGATACCGCCATATTATTCATCTGGCTGTCCGACATGTTTTCGAATTTTCCGAAATCGGTATTCATGTTTCCATACCAGAAATCTTCATCACTTCCTGCGCGACAAGCCCACTCCCATTGAGTTTCGGTCGGAAGCATTACGTTCAATCCGGTTTTCTTCGCCATCTCGTCGCAGAATGCAGCGGCGTCGTTCATACTTACGCGGATTACAGGTTGTTCCGGATGGAACGCTTCGTAACCTTCCGTTACATGGTCTTTCCACTGTTGGTCTACATAGCGGCTGCTGTGTTCCGGGAAGAACGTATTGAACTGTTCGTTGTTGATCTCTTTTTCCGACATCCAGAACGCTTTCTTCACTTCCGCTTTGTGAGCAGGTGCGTAGTTTCTATTCTGTTCGTTCTTACCCATAACGAACTGTCCTGCCGGTATACGAACGAATGTAACGTTCACGCCCGGAGCGATCTCCACCACCTTGCGATCCTGGTTGCCTTTCTTGTTCGCATATTCGTTTCCGTTGAAAGGATAGTTCTTTACAGAAACATCTTTAAATTTCTTCTCCTTGTAGTTCGGTTTAACCGGAGCCGGTTTCTCCTTACCGTCCAGATAAGTTGCGTAGTCTTTCAACTCCTGTTGCCAGTCGGCATAGATTCCGTTTGAATATTTCTTATTCAGATCGATACGACGGTCAAACTGGCAGAACGTACTGTTTTCAGGCAACTCTTTCGCTTTGAACGTACCTTTGTCCGGCGCGTTGAAGTCGATCCAGTTGTAAAGCGTACGCCATTCGCTGTCGGTCAGTTCCACGTCGTAGTGTCCGTCTTTCAACATACGCACCAACGGGCTTACCGAAGCATGATACTCATACGGATACAACACCTTCATACCAGCTTCCGGTCCCTGACGATGTACGTATGGGTGGATAGCCAGATAGCTGGTTCCGAATCCGCGTTTGTCTTTTACACCTCCGCGAAGGTCTTTCATTCCGTTCGATCCGTCATGACAAGCTACGCAGTTACGATCCAGGATCGGCTGCATTTCCAAATCAAATGTGAAAGAACGTACGCCACCCTCTGCGATTTTCAACTGCTGAGGTGCTTTTGTAGAAGCCATTACACGTTTCGGTACCGGGATGCTGTTCTGATCTTCATGACAACCTACACATGAAACGGTTTCACCCGGTTGTCCTGTCAGCCAGCTTCTCATCCATTGAATCGCTCTTCCTTCCGAGTCAAGCGGTTGAAGTGAGATCGGCGTATTGGCAGGGATGGTGAACATCACCGAACCATCTTCTTCTACCGGTACGGTTCCAAGCAGACGTTTGATGTCCCAACCGCTCTGGATACCCTGAGCCACGTGATCGGAAGATGTTTTCAGATAAGCATATTCATAAGCGAATACACGTAGTTCCTTCACCGTTCCTCTCGGTACGTCAGGCAATCCTTCCCCTTCGTAGATATCCTGGATGAATACCGTCGCTTCCTTCGAATTCATATTTACTTTCTCAGGAATCACCGGAGGTGTCGGACGTTTGATCACCGGAATACCGTAGATCAATCCTTCCCCTTCATATTCGGCGATAAGCGTCAGGTTATCGAAAACGTCAACCAGATACAATCCCCAAAGTGAATTCGGAGCAAGTTTACCGGTAACGATATAATAATCTTTGTTCAATGGCTGCGGTTTCAGGAACTGAGGCCATACGCCGTCTACCATTTCGTCTTTCACGATCGGTACGATCGGACGTGTGCTGAATGGTAATTCCTGTACCATACCTTTTTCTTCTTTACGACTTTTCGCCGGATCAAACAGAATCAGACGTCCCGAACGCTGCGTTCCGTGGTGTCCTGAAATGATTCCGATGAATTGAGTCGGATGATCCGGAAGCGGTTGTACGTCGTAGATAGAAGTCGGGAAAACCGATCCGCTACCATAAAGAGAACGTTGTTCCGTTCCGTCCGGATTCATGTGCATCACGATACGTGAGAAGTAGTGAGTCAGGTCGGTATATTCCCAACGCACGTACATAACGCGTCCGTTGTTCATTACAACCGGTCCCCAGTTGGCATCCTGGTCGTATGTAAGACGTCTCATCGAGTCGTCCTTCGGATCATACAAGCAGAAGTTACCTACCTGGTCATCCCCGCTTACACAAGGCACACCTTGTCCGCCGATGTTCGAAGCAGCCATGATCTTTCCGTTCGGAAGATAAGTAGCATCGAAATAATCCAGATCCTCCGGAGTTCCTTTCGTAATCTGGCGGAAGTTGCTACCGTCAACCCCTACCTCATAAACCTGCCAGTGATGATCACCTTCTTCAGGCATTGAGAAAAGCATTCGGTCTGCATCCCAGTGTAGTTTGATATCCGGTACCGGAGCTGTTCCGTGAGGTTTGTAGATCGTACGCTGTTTCATATCGCCGCGTAGATTCGAGAACTCTTCGATCGAAGCGTTGAATCCGCTTTGCGATGCCGAAGTCTGGTTCGACCAGTTGTTCGGAGGCGTACCCATGCTCGGTGGGTTGCTGTGTCGCGCTGAAGTTCCCATCTGATAACGCCCTACGATCAGTTTGTCCATATCCAACAACGGATTCGACAATAGGATCTCACGTTTCAGTGACAATGCTTTTTCAGCTTCTTTTACAGCTTCTTTGTTATTTTCGTTCAGACCGCTGAATCCTTTTGCAACGATTCTCTTCAGTTCTTTCAGTCTTTCTTCATTTTCTTTTTGGTTCTGACCCTGTTTTGTCGCCATATCTTTCATGGCGATCTCGATTGATCCCACGTTCAGCCACTCCAGTTGGTTCTGAAGGTCGGCGATACGCGTTGCGTCTTCGAATACTTCCAGATAACCTTCTATCTTTTTCTTCAGATTCGTTTCCGCATCGATCTTTTCGATCTGTTTGTGTAGAAATTCCGGTTTTGCAACACGGTTGGCTGCGTCCCATGCCATAGATCGTTCGATAGCGACGTCTTCTGTCTGGAACAAAGCTTTGAAGTTGTTGTGTGCGAACGAACGATAGGCCAGCGATTCTTTATCAAACTTGTTGATAAACTGCTTTACTTCATCCTGTCCCGAAAGATTCTGTGCGCGGAAGATGACGGTTCCTTTGTTTGAATCGTCGTCAATACCCACTTTACTTTCAAAACGCACGTATTTCTTGTTAAGAGGAATGATGATCATTGAGTTTCCGTTCGCAAGGATTGTTTCCTTATACGGTTTCTTATTGATCTTAACGGTAAGGTCGCCCCACCATCTTGTGTTACGGTCGTAATAGATCTCACCGAAACCGTCTTTTCCGAATGATTCACGCAAATCTTTCAAAGAGATGGATTTTCCGGTCGCATCGATCAGTTTGGCATCTGCCCAGGTACCGTAATCACCCGAAGATCCGTCTTCGGTGCCGTAAGTTACTAATACGAGGTTGTCCCAACCTTTCACATCAGCAGAAAAGTCTGTAGCGTCTTGTCCCGATCGGATCACGGGAGATTCCACCACTTTACCTGTCTTTTTCAGTTTACTCAAAAAGTTCATTTTGGTAGAAGATACGCCTTCTTTCCAATCGTTGCCGACTGCTTTCTTTGCAGTCTGCTGCGCCTGAACCGTAGAGAGAGACAAACCACACAGAACGGACATAAATAAGAGTTTGTTCATCTGGGTGTTTTTATTGTATTAAGGATTGATAATTGATTGAATTAATAAGCAAAATGATAATCGAGCGATCAGCTCGCTATTTTCTTTATGAATGCGTAGATGCCGTATGCGATAGCGGCATAGACGCCGAATTTGAATAAGGGATAAAGCAGTCTCAAAAGAACCGGTCCTACAAAACTTAAAATGAATATCCCGGCGATAATAAGCACGATGATGTATAACGTCTTCATTGCGTCGATCGTTACGGTTGAACGAATGATTTTCCGTCGCGGATGTAATGAACCGCCGAAACACGCTTGATGTCGGTGAAATCTTCCAGTTTCCACGCGATCGATCCGTTTTGGTCGAATTCGATCAGATGCGGAACCTTCTTTTCCTGTCCCGGTGCGAAATGCCCGTTCCAGTTGCACAACATCAGGTTCTCATTGTCCAGACGCACGATCTGCGCCACATAATGCAATAGGTCGCTTTCCGAAAGTCCCGATTGATCGGTCGTTTTAATCACGTTGCCGCTGTTTCGGTCAATTTCTACGAAAGCATGTCCGTCTCCACATGAAACGATCAGATTATCCGTCGGAAGCTCCATCACGGAAAACGGCGAACTGAATACCGGATAGTTTCGCACTTCCCGGCCGGTCGGATCGATCTCAATCACTGCGCTTTTGGCAAGTGAAGGGATCAGATAGTTTCCGTTTCGGCTTCGTCTGACCTGACGGAACTGGCCGTGCATGTCGTCTGAATACCCCTCGAAAGTGATTTCCGACAATTTCTTTCCGTTTTCGTCCAGTCGGATGATCCGTGCCGGTTTGCCCGAAGCGGCAAGCATATACCCGCCCTCTTCCAATGCGGCTACCGTATGGACCTCTCCTTCCTGTTGCAGCTGATAATCCCAGATCACATTCTGATCGGGCGTTATCTTACGGGCTCCTCCGCGGTAACTGTAAGCGATGTTGTTGTCGGGCGTCAGGATCACACAGTTGCATTCCGTACCTTTTTCAAGCTGGTGGCGCCACTCTATTTTTTTCGATTCCTTATCGAGCAAAACGATCTCGCCCCAACCGGATCCGGCAATCAGAATTTTCGGTTTTTCGGAGCACCCAACCAACGCTATTACGCTCAAAACTAAGACTAAAAGTTTACTTTTCATGAGGAGACAGGACAATTATATTATTTCTTAAGGTCGTTAAACATTTCTATACCCTGCTGAGGAGTCAAACCGTTGTGTACCACGGCATGTACAGCCTGGATCATTGCGATTGGATCTTCGCTCTGGAATACGTTACGTCCCATATCCACTCCGGCAGCACCGTCGTTGATTGCTTTGTAGCAAAGTTCCAAGGCTTCGAATTCAGGAAGTTTTTTACCACCCGCGATCACGATAGGCACCGGACAAGCGGCAACTACGTTTTCGAATCCGTCGCAATAGTAAGTCTTAACGATGTTCGCTCCGTTTTCAGCGCAGATACGTGAAGCCAGACCGAAATAACGCGCGTCGCGCGCCATGTCTTTGCCGACAGCAGTCACACCCATTACCGGAATTCCGTAACGCGTACCCTGATCCACCGCTTTATACAAGTTCGCGATCGTAGTCGCTTCCATTTTCGGATCTCCGATGGCAAGCATCACGGCCATCGCTGAAACGTTCATGCGGATCGCATCTTCGATGTCGATCAATACGTTGTCATTCAATTCGGTCAGGATCGATGTTCCTGCGTCCGAACGCAAACAGATCGGTTTGTTAGCGGTCGCCGGTACAGACGAACGTAGGATTCCGCGAGCACACATCAGACAGTCTGCGTATTCGATCAACGGCACGATGTTCAGGTCGATGCGCTCAAGTCCCGATGTAGGTCCCATGATGAAACCGTGGTCGAAAGCCAACATCACCGATTTTCCGGTCTTGCTGTTGAAGATACGGTTCAGACGATCTTTCATTCCCCAAGGAAGATTGTCTGCGCCTTTGATATGAAAACTCTGAGATTCTACCGGTGTTCCGATTCCGAAACGGCTGCCTTCTCTCAAATCATCTAAATCTGCCATTTTATTTTTTCTTTTGATTAGGTTATTGTGTATGGATTAAAATACTTTCGAAAACGCGTCGAACATGCATGCCCAAGAGGTTGCACCCGAATCGGCATAACCGATCGAACGTTCTCCGTAGTTGCGCGCACGGCCGAAATTCGCTTTCATATCGACTGTTTTTTTCGCACCTTCGGCAGCAGCTTCCGCCGCTTCTTTAAACATTGTTTCCACATCTGCAGCTTCACTGTTTACGATTGAGATCGGCAGAGCGTCGTGTCGGGAAAGAGTGTTAAGCATAGTGTAGGTCG
>CAMTOW010000109.1 GCA_947074245.1 uncultured Bacteroidales bacterium
TAAAAATCTTTCAAAACAGATTTTGACTGAGAACATCCGGACAATGACGATAAACATAAATGTTCATTCAAAGTGCACAAAAATAGTATGAAGAACAGGATGAGTACAAAAAACGAATCATGGATTGATTGAAGAAAACACAAGTTACGATGAAAAAAATTGTATTTTTCGGAACAAACGATTGGTTTGGACTTAGAAATCCTGAATTTTCGCCGATACTTGCATAAAAAGCCTTTTCAGATGAAACAAATATCAAACATAGATCCCCAACCGTTTCTTTCGAACATCGAGATTTTATTGAATAATTCCGATTTTAAGAAACTGGCCGATGTATTCCGCTACATCTCTTTCCAGCCTTTGGAAACTTATCATGAACATAAACACAGCCGCATCGAAATGGCTTATGTGAAACGTGGCAGTTGCATTATCGAGACCGAAGGCGAAAGCGTTTATTTCAAACAAGATGAAATCATGATCATCACCTCCAACATTCTCCACTCCTTTCAGGCCGGAGCAGGCGGTTGCACCTTGTTGCAACTGGAGTTTCCACCCGATATCCTCAATATCGCCTCGTCCGTGAAACAATCGCTGGTGAATGCCATCGGCGTATTCTCCAAAGACAATTACGTGATGAAGATCGTCAATAACGAACGGATCATGCAGACCATCCAACGCATCGTTACGGAACTGAACGGACGTCAGGAATATTTCAAGCATCTGGTCATGATGTATTATGCAGAACTGTTCATCTTGATCCACAGACATCTGGAGGAGTTTTATCTACCGATGTGTCACAATACGACGATCATCAAAGCGGTGAATTATATTCGACAAAATTATCATAAAGAGATATCCATCAGCAGCCTTGCTGATCATGTACGGGTAAGCGACCGGTATCTACGGAAAATCTTCATGCATTATATGAATATATCGCCGATCGAATTTCTCAACCAGACTCGATTGAATAAGGCGGTCGACCTGCTCCGTATGAGTGATACTTCCATCAAAGAGATCTGTTATAAATGCGGATTCATGTCGCCGCAATATTTTTCGCGGATATTCAAACAGCAGCTGGGAATCACGCCGAAAGACATGAGAAAAACATTGGGAAGATAAAACCGTTCCGGGATTGGGCGTGAATTAGGATCCTTGACACAAGATATTCGGTTTACAATGACAAATCAAACGTCAGGTTTTGTATCGAGCGTTATTTTTCTTAAATTCATTGAAGCCGATCCGCATCCGTCGGATCTCACACGAAATGGAAATATACTTAAAACAACCCTCTTATGAGTTTTCATTCAATCCTGTTTTATATTCTTATACCGGTTCTGATTGCCGGAATAATCACTCCGTATGTTACGAAATGGATCCTGAAAAAACAGAAAAACCGGAGATATAAGATTCTGAAAGATAACGGGCGACTTGATCTGATTGATGAGATACAATACAGAAGGACGAAAGCGAAGTCTAAAAAAGAAGAAAAATAATCTCGAAAACCGATTCTAACGTCCGAACCGAGAGCTATTCAAAAGAAAACGTTCCCGAATCAGATTACAAAGTGATCTGACTCGGGAACGTCTTTTTTATACCGTTGAAAGAGAAATTCCTAAGATCGCACGAATAGAAATTGCGAATCATACCAGCGGATTGAGGATGAATTCTTACAACGTATGAGTTTCTGAATTATGATTTGATCCGTTCGTTTTTCTCCACGAAATAAATGATCGTGGTCGCGACCGTATAGAATATCAAAGCCGAAACGGCTACCATATCCGCGCTTGCCGGCGACATGGCATCGCCCCTTCCGGTAGAAGCAAAAAATGGCTACGCCGACGAATCCCCAAAACAACCAGGTAGCCCAACGTTTGAAACCACCCACCGCGATTGCGTACCAGATGGCACCGCCCAGAAAAATACCCACCTCGACGATCGTTGCCAACGTCGGATAGTTCCAAAGGCCGAGTCCCACCTTCATCGAGTTTCCGTAAATCGGCAGGTCGGGCCGGTGAGAAAGGAAGTCTAGAATCCAATGCGAGAAAACCGCCGCGCCAAGCCACCAGGCCGTCGCTTTGTTCTTGCGAAAATATGGGAATATCATCAGAATCAGCACCAGAAGAAGGCTGTAGAGGATGGTCGACAACATCCCGTGCGAATAAGGCATATAGGATAAATCCAACGGGTTGGAATCGAGGGCCGGATTGATATTTGCTTTTTCGATCCCTAAAAGAATGAAGGTTCCCCAGATGATATCGGGAACCTGAACGGCAATAAACAACATCCACAAGGGTACTTTCTTATCAATTGCCTTTATGGCGAAGGCAGGGCCGTAATGTCCTATTAACATTGTAAACTATCTGTAAAATTAATATTTATTCCAACTGCTTATCTCATCGATGGATTTGCGATTCTTCTCCCGCACAGGAACATCGGAATACCCCACCGTAATTATCAGCGGTACTCGTTTGCCCTTGGGGACGTTCAGCAAATTCTTTACCTCTTTCTCATTAAACCACCCGACGATACAGGTGCTTAGACCGATATCGGTCGCTTGAAGACAGAATTGATTGGCGACTATTCCGATGTCTAAAAGTGAGTAATCTTTATCTTGTACCGATCCGGCCGCGCAAGACATCATATCCCGTTTCTCGACAACGACAGCAACAATGACCGGAGCTTTATACGCATGCTTATTCATCCCCATGCTCGATATGGCGGAAGCGACTCTCCCTTTGAGGGTCGGCTCGTTGATAACGACAAATTTCCAGGGTTGCGCGTTATTTGCCGACGGCGCTAAGCGTGCCGATTCAATACATTGCATCAACTTCTCCTTCTCTACGGGCGTATCATTATATTCTCTGACACTCTGCCGATGTTTTACAAGTTCGGAAAACGCCATCTTTTGAGCCATGGTAGTTGCCGTTATCATTAACAATGATAAAATAAATCCGATTCGCTTCATCCTATTAATTGCTTATTGTGGGAGTTTGAAGAAGATAGGTATCATCCGTGATCTGATTCACCACGAAATGAGCCATATCTTCGGCTGTGATGGTGGTCTTTACACCCTTGCCGTCAAGCGAAGCCGTAATCGATCCTTTGGCAGGCTTCTCATTGATTCCGGCAGATCGAACGATAACCCAATCCAAACCGCTCTGCTTAACATCGGCTTCCAATCGGTTCTTATCGTCTAGAATGACTTTATACCATTTCATAAAGTAAGGCAGGATAAATGCGGTGAAAATTCGAGGTAGAAATGCGATGCTGTTTCCTGCACCCAATGCGCTGAGAACAACAAGCCGTTCAACTCCGGCTTGCTTCATCTGCGCCATTATCAGATGATTTGTTTGAGAGACAAACGTTGTCGGTTTTCCATTGCCTTTGCCTCCGATGCCCAGACTCTGGATGACGGCATCCGCTCCGGCAATTAGTTCGCCGACCGTGGCAGGATCGGTCACATCCCCCTCAATAACGGTCAGATGTGAATCGTCAATAGTGATTTTGTTTTTATCTCGCGTCAAAGCAACAACGTCGAAGCCTTGTTTTAAAGCTTCTTTCAAGATTGCTCGACCGACAATGCCGGTCGCACCAAAAAGAACAACTTTCATTCCTATATTTTTTGTGATTTAGGATACAAAAGTCGCATCTTTCAATGATTGCAGCCTGACACAAATGTGTCGAATCGATTATTTGTCGAGAAGTTTCTTTCGGATACGGGTAAGGGATTGCCGTTCGATTCCCAAATAAGAAGACAGGTCGGAGAGTGAGATTCGATTGAATAGGGCGGGTTTGTCTTTTATAAAATCCAGATAACGCTTTTCGGCATTATCAAACAGGAATCCTTCGATTCGCGACAGATGTGCGGCAAAGATGTCTTCCATCGTCAGACGCAAATAATGCTCAAGGGGATGAGAGCGGTTACAGCAAGCGATCAGATAGTCGTATGAAATATCGACCACGACGGAGGGTTCGATGCTCTGAAAATAGAATTTGCTCGGTGTCCCGTTCTTCAACGCCGGATAATGAGTAGCATAGTCTCCTTCTTTAATGAAGTTTACCGTCATTTCATTGCCATCGGCATCAATATAAAATGCTCTGATCAGTCCGGAATAGACATATCCGATGCGTGTCTGCAAATCGCCGGCTTGTATATAAAACTGTTTTGCCGGAAGTTCTGAAATGGTAAGTCCCTCTGCGAGATGACTCAAATGTTCGGGAGCGACATTCGGACAACTCTTCTTAATTCCTTCCAAATAAGTTTGTATCGCAATTTCCATATTCCTGTATTTAAAATCCGAATCGTATCGATTCACAAAAACATCTATTCTTAACGGGCCATGACCACCTGATGCAAATAAGTCGCGAAATCCGAATAGGCAGTAGGATCAATAGCAGTCGGATAGGTCATCACAACCAACACATGCCCTTCATTCCCCTTTTTATATGGAGGATGGATATGTTCATACGGATTTTCGATAAAACCAACCCGTTCGTAGAATCCTTTTCGTCTTATCGAAACCGCATCGATCGGAGGGTCGATTTCGAGAATCAGCCGTTTGCCTCGTTGAGCCAAATGCGCGAGTGCCTGGGCCCCATATCCTTTGTTGCGAATGGTGGTGTCGATCGCAAAATGTTCGATATAAATAGATCGGTCAGTCTCCCAATACAGAATGATTCCCACAAAACGATCCTGATCATAGATTACATCGAAGTGATATTCGCTATTTTCCAATATTTGCCGTTGAGATAGAGCTTCGCGCTGTTCATGCAAAGGAAAGCTCGTTTTATATAACTCAATGGCAGGAAGAAACATCGGATCTTGATCGGTAGTAATGCGTTTGAATCTCATAAAGGGTTGTTTTGTTTCAAAGATGGAAAATTTCTCCGGGCATCGAAACAGCGACATCAAATATTCCAATTAAAAAATCCTCTTATAGGATCCCCTTATTCGTTTTCGGATAAGGCGGATCCGATAAAAGGATCGTCGTTTTATCGTTCAAGATTTTGCCGTGATTGTATTTTCCTAATTTCAGAAAATTTGCAATCGGTTCATTATTTCGAGTTCATGAGTGCTTCAATATCTTCCGCAGTCATATTACCGGTAAACTGAATGACAACACATTCGTCCGGCTCGTCTACCACCATCAGAATCTCTCCGATTACATCGGGCGACTTCATTCGGGTATAGAAATCCACTTTCGTATCGTCGTCGCGGACTTTCATCAGCGTCTCGTAGTTTTTGTCTTTTCGGATTTCCAGAATGTCTTTCTTCATCTCTTTCCGCATCTCGGAATTGTTGGTGGTAAGAACGATGATCGATTCCAGATTGGATACGATCGAGCCGACGTTCATATCGCCCGCCAACGCTACTTTCTTGGCAGGGAACATTTTCATCATCGCTTTGGAGATGTAAACGACCGTCACTCCTTTCTGATCCATATATTTGTCGGCGAACGTACCGGCTTGAGCAAAAAATGAGCTCAATGCCATAATGATCGTGATGATCAGATATTTCAGATTCATTTTATTCGATTTTAATTATTCGATAATTCGTTTTTCTTCAAGCACCTGGTGTACTTTTTTCAAATTGGTGTCATAAAGCGCTACCGCTTTTTCGCCCGCTTGCATATTTTTTGATACATACGACAGGATTCTCTGCGTCTCCAGATAGGCCTCCATCGGATCGGAGAACGTATCTCTCGGTCGCGTATCGTTCATTTTAAACAGCGTCAGGCTCAATCCCAAAAGGATCAGGATGGAAGCCGCTGCCGAATAAAAGCGGAATTGTTGCGTAAACGCTTTGAATCGGATGGAAAAACCTTTCGGGGCAGAGAGCGTCTGCGCGTCTTCCGCTTCACACCGGTCGATCAGATCGGAGAGCATGCCGGACAACTCCTGAGGGACTTCGATCTGCGAGTCGTGTTTTTTCATGGAGAGAAACAATTCGCGGTCAACCTGAAGGTGAGCCGGTATCGGTTCGGAAGAAAAGAAACGTTCCAGTTTCAGTTCTTCTTCACGGGTAGTCTCTCCGTCATAAAACTTTTCCAGTAATCGGTTTAGCTCATCTGTGTTCATATTCAAAAATCTTTTCGAATTCTTCTTTAATCTTTTTTCTGGCTCGCGATAAGATCGTGCGTACATTACCCGCACTGATGCCCGTGAGTCCGACAATCTCTTCCATGGAACACTCTCCGTAATGCCGAAGCCGGATCAGTTCCTTTTGCTGTTGAGGCAAATGCTCGATCAGTTTTGAAACGATCGCTCCGTTTTCCGTTCGGATCATTTCCGAGAGCGGATCCGCATTCTTTTCCGTTTGAGGAATCTCTTGCGCCATATCGCCCGAAATGGAATCGCATGCATTTTTATAGCGAGCGGATTTCAGATAATCGAGCGCCTGATTCTTGACCAACCGGACGCAGAACGCCTCTCGATTTTCAATTTCTCGCAATTGATCTCTGATCTCCCATAACTTCAGGTAGGCATCCTGGATGATATCTTTCGCTTCTTCGTCGTTATCGACAAGCCGTCGGACGATGCGGTAGAGTTTGTCGGCCAAAGGGATGAATAATCTTTTGAATTCCTCTGACTCCATGGTTTATCCGTTGTTTCGATACGTAGTTATTTGATGCCGATGTTTTCCATAAAGTTATCATCGATATCTTCGGGTTTGAATTTTCCTTTCAACTGGACGATCACCGATTCATCATTTTCATATACCAGAACAAGAAGTTCTTTGATGTAATCGTCCTTCATCTCGGCATAGATCCTCACTTTCGAATCTTCTTCATTGACGATGACGAACGGTTCCATTGTGCAATTCCGAATCGTTTTGTCAGATCGGAAGAGCACACGTCTGAACTCCAGTCACTCCGGAGAATCTCG
>CAMTOW010000110.1 GCA_947074245.1 uncultured Bacteroidales bacterium
ACAATTCCTGTTGCTGTCTTTCGAAATAAAAGGTAAACTGTTTAGCCTGCGCCAAAGTCCCGAAAGAGGTCCTTCGGCTCTCCGGTTTAACCTCATATTTATTCTGAGATATATTTCCCAAAAATCCGGCTTCCCAGTTATCATTAATCTTATAAGTCAGATAGGTTTGATAATCAAAAAACGTTGGATTGTACTCCCCTTTCGTATCGAGCGAACTCAACAGGCTCGAATTTCGCTTATATCGAAAGCCATGCAATTGGCTGAATTTCTTTGTTGATTGCCCTACCGCTACCGATGCTCCCAAAAAGCTGACCGAAAAAGATCCTTCATACGCCTCTGGTCGCTTGTACGTAATATCCAAAACCGAAGCCATCTTATCACCATATTCAGCGGCATATCCTCCCGACGAAAAACCGATGTCTCCCACCATATCCGGGTTGATGAAACTCAATCCCTCCTGTTGTCCCGAGCGCACCAATAAAGGGCGATATACTTCGATTCCATTCACATACACGATATTCTCATCGAAGTTTCCGCCTCGCACCGAGTATTGCGAACTCAACTCATTACTGGAGTTTACACCGGCAAACGTTGCCAACATCGACTCTATACTTCCACCCGATGCGTCAGGCATCAGTTTCGATTTCCCGACATCAATCTTTTCGAGCGTATTCGCCTGGATTCTCGCTGCTGTCACCTCCACTTCACCCAAAGCTTCTGCATTCGAAGTCAGCTGCACGTTGAGCGTCACCTTGTCTTTCGGCGCGATCAATTGCCGGGTCACTTTATGATATCCCAGACAACTATACACGACAAAGACCGAATCCGATGCCGGAACCGTCAACTCATAGCGCCCTTTAAAATCGGTCAATGTCCCGACTAGGCCTGATTTAAGTCGTACATGGGCTATTTCGATGGGTTCGCCGTCTGTATTGCTCACTACGCCCGATATCTTCACAAAATTCTGTGCGTTCCCGATCGTTGCGAACAACAAACAAAGCAGGGTGATGAAAACTCTCATTGATTTAATTTAGCGATTGCACTTTTATAACGTAAAAAAATCCTTTTCCGTATATCCGAATCTAATATCCTCTACAAATTTACGATTAATTTATTCCCTCTACTCCTGCCTGACTCTTCTTTATCCGCCTGATTTTCTAACCTGAAAATATTATCTTTGTAAATAACCAAATTTTCAAAATTTAAATAATATGGATAATTTTCATGATCTACTGATAAAGCGCAGAAGTATCCGTAAATATACTGATCAGCCGCTATCTCCCGAAGAAGTTCGTCTTATTCTGGGCGCGGCCCTGATGTCTCCGGCCGGAAAGCGCAAAAACCCATGGCAGTTTGTTGTAGTCGAAGACAAAGATACGCTTCAGCGACTTTCTAAAGCCAAAGAGCATGGTGCCGGTCCCATTGCAGGAGCTGCTCTTGCCATCGTCGTATTAGGCGATCCCGTTTCGTCCGACACTTGGGTTGAAGATTGTTCCATCGCCTCTATCCTGATCCAGCTTCAGTGCGAAGCCCTCGATTTAGGTAGTTGCTGGATTCAGATGAACAAACGATTCACCGAGCTGGGGCAATCTGCCGAAGATGCCGTTCGTGAGATTCTCGATATCCCATATCAGATGGAAGTGCTCTCGATCATCTCAATCGGACATAAAGCCGAAGAGAAAAAACCGTTCGATGAAGAAAAACTTCAGTGGGAAAAGATCCATATCGGAAAATGGTAATTCAAATTCAATCGCGTTACGATGAAAGATAAAGAGACCCGATTATCACTCGGGGCCACCCTCTCATTCTCCGGATTATTACTCCTTTTGAATACATTCGGATTTTTAAAATTTATTCCGTTTGCCTACCGAACGGAAATGCTCGATTGGCGAACGTTTCTTCTCTACGCTGCTCTGTTTTTTCTGATTTTCAAAAAAGAGAAAACCATAGGGCTGGTTCTGCTCATAATAGGATTGATCTTCCGTTTTCGCTCAATCTACGGCTTGATTGCGACGTATTCGCATCTCATTTTACCGATCGGACTACTCGGCGGCGGCTTGATCCTCCTTTTATTAGCTTTACGCAAAGGTTAAACTATGATGAAAATAATTTTTATCGGTGCCGGCAATCTGGCTACCGCTCTCGCTCCGGCTATGCTTCGATCTGGCTTTTCTATCCTTCAGATATACAGCCGCACCGAAGCATCTGCCGCGGCGTTGGCTCATCGGCTGAATTGCTCCTTTACTACCGATCTCTCACAAATCCGCGATGATGCCGACCTCTATCTCTTTTCGGTCAAAGATTCCGTGCTTCCCGATCTTCTTGGGGCTATGCCTCACAAAGCCGGGCTTTGGGCTCATACCGCCGGTAGCGTTCCGATGGAGGTTTTCCATCCTTTCGTTGCTCGCTACGGTGTCTTCTATCCGTTACAGACATTCAGCAAAAACCGCGAAGTCGATTTCCGCGCCATCCCGATTTTCATCGAAGCTCACGATAAGACTGATTCCGATATTTTAGCGTCGGCTGCCGAACGAATCACCGATTCCGTTTATCAGGCCGACTCGAATCAACGAAAGCAATTGCATCTGGCGGCCATCTTCGCCAACAATTTCACCAATCACATGTATCGTTTGGCCGCTTCGCTTGTCGAAAAAAACGGTCTTCCTTTCGATGCGCTCAAACCGCTTATTACCGAAACGGCTGCCAAGATTCAGAGCCTGCATCCTGCCGATGCCCAGACTGGCCCCGCCGTCCGCAACGACCGGAGCACGATCGAAAGTCACATCGCGATGCTCGATGACGCTTCAATCCAAGAAATTTACAAATTGATCAGTGACGATATTCACGCTCACTATAAATAAAAACCTCAACCGATTATGGGCTCGATTAATTACGACCTGACGTCTGTCAAAGCATTGGTTTTCGATGTAGATGGCGTTCTCTCTTCCGATATGATTCCGCTTCACCCTTCCGGCGAACCGATGCGTACCGTCAATATCAAAGACGGCTATGCGCTCCAGCTAGCCGTGAAACACGGATTGCATATCGCCATCATCACCGGCGGCAATACAGATGCCATCCGGAAGCGTTACGAAGGTTTGGGCATCCAATTCATCTATATGGGCGCCCGCGTCAAAACGCAACAATTCGATCTTTTCCTCAACCAAACCGGAGTTAAAGCCGAAGAGGTTCTTTATATGGGTGACGATATCCCCGATTACGACATCCTAAAACTGGTCGGCCTGCCCGTTTGCCCGAAAGATGCCGCAGCCGAAATAAAAAGCATCTGTAAATACATCTCCCCGATCGAAGGTGGTCGCGGATGCGCCCGCGATGTGATCGAACAAGTCATGAAGGCTCAGGGTTTGTGGATGAACGACGAGGCCTTCGGTTGGTAAATAATCAATAAGCATACGATGAAGATGTTCAACAATCTCGATAAATACAAGATCATTCTTGCCAGCAATTCCCCTCGCCGTCGCGAATTGATGGACGGTCTCGGCATTCCTTACGAAGTTCTCACTCTTCCCGATATCGACGAGTCCTACCCGGCTCATTTGTCCGGCGAAGAGATCCCGGAACACATTGCTCGCAATAAAGCGGCTGCCTATGCCTCTCATCTCACGCCCGAGACACTTCTCATCACGGCCGACACCATCGTTTGGCTTGATGGCAAAGTATACGGAAAGCCCTCCGATGCGTCCGATGCTGCGACCATGCTGCGTGCCCTGTCCGGCAAGACTCATCAGGTTATTACCGGAGTTTGCATTTCCACGTCCGATCATACGGTTTGTTTCTCTACGACCTCCGAAGTCACCTTCGCCCATCTGACCGATGACGAGATCAACTACTATGTCGCCAATTTCAAACCATTCGACAAAGCCGGATCATACGGCATTCAGGAATGGATCGGCTACATCGGTGTCGAAAACATTACCGGAAGTTATTTCAACATAGTCGGTCTCCCCATCCAGCGAGTCTATACCGAACTCAAAAAGTTCTGACTTACGTTACGACATAAAAAAATCCCTTTCCGAAAACGGAAAGGGATTTTTTATGTATCGGTTTGAGATTACATGTTCATACCACCGCAACATGGGATCACCTGCCCTGTTACGTATGATGAAAGATCCGAAGCAAGGAACGTACATACGTTCGCAACATCTTCCGGAGTACCTCCGCGACGAAGTGGAATCTGTGCAGCCCACTGTTTTTTCACGTCTTCAGAAAGCTGATCTGTCATCTCAGTGATGATAAAGCCCGGAGCGACACAGTTCGCACGGATACCGCGCGATCCAAGTTCTTTCGCTACCGATTTAGCCATACCGATCATACCTGCTTTCGATGAAGAGTAGTTCACCTGACCTGCGTTACCCGAGATACCGACTACAGAGCTCATGTTGATGATGCTACCTGTTTTCTGTTTCATCATGATTGGCGCGCAAGCGTGGATGAAGTTGAATGCCGATTTCAGGTTCACGTTGATTACCATGTCGAACTGCTGTTCGGTCATACGCATCAACAAACCGTCACGTGTGATACCTGCGTTGTTCACTAGGATATCAATACGTCCGAAATCTTCGAATATCTGTTTTACAACCTTAGCGGTGTCTTCAAAATTAGCAGCGTTCGATGCGTAAGCTTTCGCTTTTACACCCATTGCTTCCAGTTCCGCTAATGTTTTTTCTGCGTTTTCATCGATGGCAAGATCTGTAAAAGCAACATTCGCTCCTTCAGAAGCATATTTCATTGCGATAGCTTTACCGATACCGCGAGCAGCCCCGGTTACGATAGCCACTTTTCCTTCAAGTAATTTCATATGAATTAATTTTACATTAAAGTCTCACAAGGTCATCAGCCGACGATCCTCGTATATTATATTTTAAAAAGATAAGTGATAAAAAGAATGATGAATAGTAAGAGAAATCAGAGAGAATGTTTTTTAGAATTTCACGAGGAGTCCCCCGCTTGAATAGCCACCGCCGAATACGCACAGCCCAACCAGGTCACCCGGTTTGAACATATCGAATTTCTGCGCCATGACCAATCCTGTGGAAGCCGAACCGGTATTACCCAGTTCCGTGATGTTATTCAAGAACGTACCCTCTTCGCGTTTTAGCTGATGAGCTACGTTCGCTACGATTCGTTTATTGGCCTGATGACAAATGATATACGTCAGATCATCCAGCTTCAGATCGTTACGATCCGTCAGATGCTCCAAAGCGTCTACCATATATTTACACGCATGCATAAATACATCGCGTCCGTCAGGCATCGTGATTCCGGTATCTTTCGGGCGAAGCGAAACGCCTTCCGGTCCTTTCCCGATATGTCCTAGTCCACGTGTATAGATGTCTAGGATTCTCGGATTCGTTTCTGCTACCTTCTCTTTCGAAACGATAAATGCTACTGCGGCGTCACCCCATAGGTGTCCCGCTTTCGGATCCGATGGATTGCTGTAATAAGTATTATGCTCCGAACACACCAAAAGTGCCTTCGTCGCCTTACCCATTGCAAAATACCCTTCGATAATCTCCATTCCGTTCACAAGTGACGAACATGCAGAGGAAACATATACCGCTTTCGCTTCGGTCATGTTATACTCGCGCTGCACCACATGTGCCAACGTCGCTACCGTATCCAGTGGCGAATACGAAGCCGACACGATCAAATCGATCTCTTGCGGATCATACGGCAGATTTTCCAACGCATTCTTAACAGCGGCTATACCCATTGTATGTGCATCCTCGCCTTCTCCTGCCTTGGAACGTGTCAAAATACCCGTACGCTGCTCAATCCACTCACTCGTCAAACCGTTCAATTCCAGAAAATGTTCATTAGGAACTCTTTCAGAAGGGACATAAAATCCCAACGCATTAATAAACATAATTTGATTTCTTACTTTTTAATTCCGTTAAACACTAAATCGAGTATATACTCACGTAATGTGAAGCGCGTTATTCCCAGTTCTGAAAAAACACCTCGTATATAAGGCACATCCAGTCCTCGCAATGAATAATGAAGGGTCAGCGCGCTGACTTCAACACTTGGTGTCTTGAATATTCCTTCATTCACTCCTTGCGTCAGAATGCTCTTCAATATATCAATCTCCTGTGCGTCAAACTTCTTTCTCACCTGTTCCACTTTCCAGATATCTCTGAAAAACTCCGCGCGTAAAGTCCCGTTTCTGAATACGGTTTCCTTTATGGCGTCCAGTCGCTTGAATATATAACGGACAAGTTTCTCATCGGCCGGCAGATTCATCGGAATGACCGACGACAAACCCTCCACCAGGTGTCCGAGTTCAGTCTCTACAACAGCCATATAGATCTCATTCTTGTTCTTGAAATACGTATATAGTGTTCGTCGACCTTTTCTCGATGCTTTAGCGATATCATTCATAGTCGTATTTTCCACCCCTTCTCGGGCGAAAAGTTGTCTTGCGACATCAATAAGCATTTCTCTGGTTTTGGACATATCCTTTAGGTTTGCACATTTGACAATAATGTGAGCAAAAATAACGATTTTATCTTTATCATCAATTATTCTTAATTAAAAAGAGCAATGTAAAATGATACAAAATCCACTATTCTGCGCATATTTAAGATATTTAGATGGTGATTCGTTACAAAGCGTTGCACACGTGCGCAGTTTTCCTACATCCCGCCGGTAACCTATTGAGCTTGGTGATACTTATATTTTAGCCAAACCGTATCCTTCAAACAAGCGATTTTCTTCATTCCCTTTTTCAAGCTCGTTTCTTAGGCAGAAAAACACCCGATTTCCTGCCTGGTTTTTTTTAATTTCCTGCCTGATGATTTCGAATTTCCTGCCTGAACTTTTTCCATTTACTGCCTGACGATTTTTCAAA
>CAMTOW010000111.1 GCA_947074245.1 uncultured Bacteroidales bacterium
ACCGTGACCTACACTAATCTTAACACTCTTTCCCTACACGACGCTCTTCCGATCTGATTCTGCTTCAGCATAATGCCGCCCATTTGGGAATCGTTACCGGAAAATGCCTTTCGGAAAGCGCTACGGCACATCTGAAAAAGAAATATTCAGTTTCATTTCTATCCACAGCTATGATCGCCTCCGTAGCCACTGCCTTCGCAGAATTGCTCGGAGGCGCCATCGGATTGAACATCTTATTCAAAATCCCAATCAAGATCGGGACACTGATCATGTTGGCCGGCATCATCATCTTTACCTTCAGCAACGCATACAACCGCATTGAGAAGATTATCATTTCCTTCGTCTCTATAATCGGTTTTTCATTCATTTTCGAAATGACGTTTCTTGATAACGATTGGCCCCAGATCCTGAAAGATTCCGTCGTTGTCAATATTCCCGAAGGCGCCCTATTTTCGATATTGGCCGTGTTAGGGTCCGTTGTGATGCCTCATAACCTGTATCTCCATTCGGAAGTGATACAGAGTCGTCAATGGAATCTTCAAGATAAGAAGGTAATGGAAAAGCAGCTGAAATTCGAATTTATGGACACGATATTCAGCATGGGTATCGGATGGGTAATCAACTGCGCCATGATCATATTGGCAGCCGCCGTATTCTTCTCGCAAGGAAAACATGTGACCGACATCAGCGAAGCCAGCGAATTGCTGACTCCGTTTATGGGCAGAATGGCTTCGATCGTATTCGCCCTTGCCTTCTTGCTTTCGGGCATCGCCTCTTCGATTACAGCCGCTATGGCGGGAGGTATCATTTTCTCCGGAATATTCTCCGAGGCATACAATATCAAAGACGTCCATTCTAAAACCGGCGTGTTGCTCACATTGATCCCTGCGGCGATTCTGGTCTTCTTCGTCACCAATACGTTCGAAGCGCTCGTACTCTCACAGGTCGTTCTGAGTTTTCAGCTGCCTCTCACGGTGATTCTGCTCGTCTACCTCACCTCATCCCACAAAATAATGGGCGATTATGCCAACAAAGGCGTATCGAAAATCTTATTATGGGGCACGGCTTTGAGCGTAACGATATTGAACTTTTGGCTTTTAGGCGATCAGTTTTTTGGGAATAATTAGGATTTCGGATTCTTATTTTATGTCATCCGATCAATATCTTTGAATATTGAAAATTTAAATAAATATGAAGTTACTGAGCAAAATCATTCTTTTAGTCGGAATCATCGGGTTGTTCTCATCGTGTAGTTTCAAGGCAGACACCTTTCTGACGAAGTTCAATACGTTCATTGAAGAGGTCGATTCAAAAAGCGCCGATTTCGACCAGCCGGAATGGGAAAAAACAGAAAAGAAATACACGAAGTTTATGGATATCTATAAACGCAATGAATCGAAATTCACCCTCGAACAAAAGTTTGAAGTAACGAAGTTGGCAGGTAAATACCGCGCTATTCAAATCAAATGGGGTGTACAAAACCTAAAAGACAACGTCAACGACGCGATCAACAAACTCTATAAAAAAGACGAATAAGTCTCCCGTAGCGTCGTTCTTATCCAAACAAAAGACCGGATATCATCTGTATCATACGATGATATCCGGTCTTTTTATTTCCGGTCGATAATTCATTCCGTAGTTGACTAAAAATCAGCAACTGCCTGTAAAATCCGATTTTCCGCCTAGGCTTTATTCGTTTACACGTCGTTTAACGATCGTTTTCTCAGGAGATAACATCCATTTAGCGGCATTAAAATGATCTTTTATCCAGGAGTGAAGCAACTATCCTCAAGCAGTCTTCGGTTTTTTATCAATCGCTTTTTCGGTTTCTTACAGGAAGATATTATATAAATATCCGAGTAAAATGATGAATAGCGTGATCGTGCCGAAAAATATACCGATCAACTTCCAGGTCATCACCTTCTTCAACATCGTAGCTTCAGGGATCGACAATCCGACTACCGCCATCATAAATGCGATCGCAGTGCCCATCGGAACGCCTTTGGCAACGAATACCTGAATGACAGGCACGATCCCAGCCGCGTTGGCATACATCGGCACGGCAAGAATCACCGCCAACGGCACGCTATACCACTTTTCGGCAGCCAGATAATGCTCGAAGAAGCCTTCCGGCACATAGCCGTGCATCGCCGCTCCGATGGCAATACCGATGATGATATAAAGCAATACTCCCCTCACGATTCCCCATGCGTCTTTTACGATGGTAGGGAAACGCTGTTTAAAAGCGATCTTTTCGGTTTGCCATTCTTCGGTTTCCTGTTCGGATTGTGTCTGAATCTGTCTCACCCAAGGGCTCAGGTATTTTTCAAGGCGAAACTTCTCCAGAATCCATCCCCCCAACACCCCGAGCAAAATCCCGCTGATCAGATAGATCAACGTCACTTTCAGACCGAATGTTCCCAAAAACAAGGCTACCGCCACCTCGTTTACCAAAGGTGAAGTGATCAAAAAAGCAAACGTAACCCCCAACGGAATCCCCCCTTTCACAAATCCGATAAACAACGGAATTGAAGAACAGGAGCAGAAAGGCGTAATGGCTCCGAACAAAGCCGCGAGCAAATATTGAAAACCATATAATTTACGCGTCACCAGAAAGTGGCGCAATCGATCGACCGGCAGATACGCATTGACTATTCCCATCAGCGTGCTGATAAAAAACAGCAGGATAATGATCTTAATCGTATCGTAGAAAAAGAAATTGACCGCCTCGCCCAGATGGGAGTCTGGATTGAGACCGACAATTCCGTAAATAAGCCAGTCTGCGAATTTTTGTATCATCTGTATTTATCTTGATTATATATGGGGCAATCCCGGTGAGATTGCCCTTAAAAAGTGATTTTAAATCATGATTTGCATCGACATGAGCACGATGGTAATTTCTCTCCTTTGATTTCGGTGATGTAAAATTCATAGAAACGTTTTTTGATTTCGTTTCTCACCCGTACGAATTCCGATTGGATGAATTCGGGCGTACCTTCGGCGTGAGAAGGGTCGTCAAAACCGAAATGCAAACGATGTTTCACACTCCCCTCGAATGACGGACACGTTTCATTGGCTCCCCCGCATACCGTAATCACATAATCCCAATCTTGATTCAAGTATTTCTCAACCGAATCAGAGGTGTGTTGCGATATATCAATCCCGACTTCTTTCATCGTGGCTACCGCTCCTTCATTCAGTTTTCCGGCTGCTTTCGTGCCGGCAGAACATACTTCGAGCGAATCGTCAAATGATTGTAAAAAACCGTGAGCCATCTGGCTGCGACAACTATTTCCCGTACAAAGAATTAATATTTTCATAAATCGTTTAGAATAATAAAATGAGATAATAGATTCCGATCAGGATGAAAAGAACAGCGATGATCCGATTCATCCATTTCTGAACCGATTGTATTTTTTTATAGAACCGTCCGATACCGGATAAGCTGTAAGCCAATATCCAGGCTACGATAGCGACGGGAAGTCCTGTAGCGATCGCAAAGACCACCGGCAGCCAATAACCGCCTGTTTCGGCGGCAGACATTGGCATCAGCATCCCGAAATAGAAGACTCCGCTCGTCGGGCAAAAAGCCAAGGCAAACAATACCCCCAGAAAGAGCGCGCCCAGACTCCCTTTTGATTTCAGGCGTTCTCCTCCCGTGCCGTCGAATCCGAATTTGGGCAGATTCAGCCGATGCGCGAAAAGCATAAACACTCCGATCAGTATCAATGCCGGCCCAATCGCCAATTCGCCATATTTCGAGATGACCTTCTGAATGGCATAGATACTCGCTCCTTCGCGCAATAGCGGAATGATCAACAACGCCAAAACCGTATACGCCACAATACGCCCTACCGTATAAAGAATCCCGTCCCAGAAAATCCGATGACGGTTTTCGATATCTTTGCTTATATAGCCGATCGCGGTGATGTTGGTCGCCAGCGGGCATGGGCTTATCGCGGTGAGTATCCCTAAAATGAAGGCCGTAACGATCGGCATATTGCTGTTGTCGATAATCGAATGTAAATACTCCATCATCAATCAAGCAGTTCTTCGATTTTTTCTTTAATCCCCGCTTTAAAAACCTCGGGCGAACTCTTCGCGTAGGTAAAGGCAAAATCGGTCATGTTATTTACCGTTTCCTCCCCATTCTGCCATTTATCGATAAATAAAGAAGACCAGGTCACTTCATATTTATCAGCGGTCATCTCGCCCTCTTTGGTCGAGATATCGATGATCTTAAACTGAATTTCGCCGTTTTCCAATTGCTTTTTGAAGTCTTCATCGAGCACTTCCTTTGTCAGGTTCTCAATGGCGTTGCAGGTGATGCAACGTTGTTTTCCGTGGAAGTACAATACCTCTACCCGATCTTTATCCGATACGGATTCGGAGGTCGTTTCCTGCTGTGCTTTTTTATTCCCACATCCGGCAAGAGTGAAGATCAAAGCCATTCCCATCAGTATTTTTTTCATGGCAGTCGGTATTTATCGGTTTGACAAAATCTCTTTGACTTCCGTCAGAGATAGTTTTTTCCCTTTCGATACCACTTTATTGTCAATGACAAGACCGGGCAATATCATCACGTTATACGACATGATATTCATCATATCTTCTTCTTTGATAACCTGAGCATCCAGCCCCAACTCTTTCACTGCTTGCAAAACCGTTTCGTACAATGCTTTGCATGACGCACATCCAGTGCCTAAAACTTTAATTTCCATATCAGTTACTTATTTAAATTTGTAGTTCGCAAAACAACGAACATCTATTTCAAAAAATTATTTGCAACAATCCGAATCGTTCTTTTTAATCGATTGAAGGAAATTGCCGAATAAGGTTTGTGCAATTTGCCAATTTGCTTTATTAATGCAATATTTCACCTTAGGCGCTTCTACCTCTCCCTGAATAAGGCCGGAGTCTTTCAATTCCTTCAAATGTTGTGATACGGTCGCTTTCGCAATCGGTAATTCCTCATGAATATCGCCGAAATAACATGAGTCTTGTTTCAATAAAAAATTAAGAATCGCTATTCGCGTCGGATGTCCCATCGCTTTGGCAAAACGAGCCAGTTGAATTTGAGATTCTGTTTCTGCGGTCTTTTTCGTCATTCTGATCAAACTTATTGTTCGCAAATTTACGAACAATAAGTTTATCTCATTCATTCTTTTGCGTTTTTTTGAACACAAAATCCGCACCTAAAATATAACGACCTATTTATCAATGTATTGCAAATAAAAAAAAGCCACTCGCAATGAGTGGCTTTTTTTTATTTGCCGAAAGGCAACTATTCACATAACTATTCTATTCAATCCAAATTCATTCTTATGGAGTGACCATAGCCTGATCACCCGGTTCGATGACCATCTCTTGCTCATCCCCCTCACCCGTAAGCGAGTTGACATAATCTTCGGATGGAAGATATTTTTTCAGTAAAAGATATCCCATTACTCCGGCGCAAACCGAACCTGCCAAAATACCCAGTTTCGCTTCATTCAGCAAAACCAATCCTTCGGCTCCTGCCGAACCGTACGACAGGTTGGCGATAAACATCGACACCGTAAAACCGATACCACCCAACATTGATATTCCTGCAAACATTTTCCAGTCTGAGCCGGAAGGCATATTAACGATATTGAGTTTGATCGCAATCCAAGAGAACGAATAGATACCCAGCATTTTTCCGACCAGCAATCCGACAAATACAGACAAACCGACACCACTGAACAATGACATAATGCTCAAATCGCCGAAATAAATACCTGCGTTGGCAAATGCAAACAACGGAATAATATAGTAGCTGATCAACGGAGCCAAGGTATCTTCCAGATCCTGAAGCGGACTGATAACGTGGTCGGATGCCGATTCGACACTCTTCAACAACGCAATTTGCTGATTGGTGAGGATATGAGTCTCACCCTGACATTCGTTTGTTTTCGGGAATTTACTAATGTTCTCACGAATACGTTCGATATATCGGCCTGATGTCGTCCCCGGTCTCGGAGGTACGCAGAATGCTACGATAACTCCCGCAATCGTGGCATGGATGCCCGAATTCAGGAAGAAATACCATACGACTACGCCAAGCAGGCAGTAGAACAACTTCGTGCGGATGTTAAGACGCGCTCCGATTACCAAAACTGCGATAACAGCAGCGGCGGCTAGCAGGAACGTATAATCGATATGACCGCTATAAAAGAGAGCAATCACGATGATACCGCCCAAATCATCTGCTACGGCAAGAGCGGCTAGAAAAATCTTCAGCCCCGGTGGTACCCGCTTTCCAAGCATCGACAGTACGCCGAGCGAAAAAGCGATATCGGTAGCCATCGGAATGGCGCTACCACGCGTTGCGAGTCCTTTCGGAGAAAATAAAAAGAAAAATAAAACCGGTATGATCATCCCTCCGATTGCACCAATGATGGGAAGAAGGGCTTTTTTCATAGAAGAGAGTTCGCCGACAAGGATTTCACGTTTGATTTCCAAACCGACCGAGAAGAAGAAGATAGCCATCAGGAAGTCGTTGATGACATCCATAAATGTCATGACATGGCCGCCATGACTGAATAAATTAAAATCGCCAAATTGAAGCCGCATCGGCGTCTGCCACAATTCAAAGTAAGCATTACTGTACGAGGAATTTGCAAAAAACAATGCGAGTAATGTAACGAAAATCAGAATGAAGCTAGAGTTTACGTATTTACGCAACGTGCTTCGGAAACTGTAAAGTAAGCCGCTCATTTTTTCTTTAAAATAAATCTGAACTAAAATATTTATAACGACTTAGGCAGGCAATACGCCTTTAGGTAAGGCAGGTGTACCTTGCGGACCGGTATTGAGTATGCTTGAAATCA
>CAMTOW010000112.1 GCA_947074245.1 uncultured Bacteroidales bacterium
GGAGAAACAATATAGAATGCGGCTGAAATGAGAACCGCTACGGCAGATATCATAAAAAGATATCCATAAATTTTATCTTTCATATACGTTATGGATCAATCAAGAATATTTCTTCGTTTTTTTTCTTCATCAGGAATTGTTCGCGAGCGAATTTTTCGAGGTTCGCTGGACTAGAATTCAATTCGTTGAATTTGGTTTTACTTATATCGATTTCTTTTTTGTAATAGTTAATCTCTTTCTTTAATTCACGGATCTTGATATCGTAATAGAATCGTTTGATAAAACTATTGCTGTCAAAAAACAAAACATATAACGAAAACAATGCCAAGCCTAGACGTACTAGTTTGTAGGAGCGTCTGAAATGGATGAAAGCATTTATGAAATGATTCAATCGGTCTTTCAATGATATTTTCATTTTCGAATTATATTAATCAGATGGATGCAAAAATAATTAATTATTAGGCCGTATACCTATCTTTCGGTGAATTTATGAGTTCTTCCCAAATAACCCAAAGCAGAAATATCACTATATAATAAGGATGATTAAACAGAAAATGCCAATAATGGAATTCATTGAAGTCAATCCCCGTCTTATATAGGATAAAAACGATCCGGAAGATGTTGAAGAACCAAACGACGAGCAGCCCTAAGGGGATAAACCATAATTTCTTTCGGTAATCGCCAGGAGTAAAAATCATCGGAATAAGAAACATGAGCAACTGTTTGAAGCCAGTGCACCCCCAGATGATATTGACCGATCCGCCTAAATCAGATCCGTAATATCGAATCCATGTATCCTCAATGACCAAAGGTGAAATGCCACACCAACGAGCGATGTGATAGCAGACTGAAGCCGTAAAGCGGGAAAAATCGTAGAAAAACGGCGTGCAGTCGAATCCGCAAATTGAAATTTCCTGTCCTTCCATATTGCCGTCGACCAACCATTTCCATAGAAAATGCATCCCAAAAAAGAAGACGGAAAAAATAAATAAATTCTTTAGTTTTTTGAAATTATTTAAATAACCGCTGAGTTTATCTTTGAATTGAATGGTATTCATAATAAGAAGTATACAACGACGTTAAATGATAAATGAACCAAGAAAACCGGTGATTTTTTCAGATTAAAAAACAATACGATGAAGTTGCATATCATTTTTTTATAACTTTGTCGAAAATTCGAAAAAGTGAATCTTATTATCGATCAAGGTAACACGAGGGCAAAGATAGCAATTTTTAAGGATCAGGAATTGTGTGAGATGTCTGAACTTGACTGTCTTGATGTTAAATCTTTAAAGGAATTCATCGGATCCCGAGTCATAAAAAACTGCATTCTTTCGTCGGTTAAAACGGTAGGCTCGGATTTATGTGCCTATCTTAAAACGTCATTCTTTAACTTTGTGCATCTGAATTATAAGACTCCGATGCCATTGAGGTTGGGTTATGCCACCCCCGAAACACTCGGGTGTGATCGTATCGCAGCCGCGGCCGGCGCATCCGATGCAAAAGCGGCATGTCCAGTGATCGTAATCGATGCCGGGACAGCCATTACCTATGATTTTATGAACGCAGAAGGTGTTTTTGAAGGCGGTGATATCGCACCAGGAATACATTTGCGATTAAAGTCTTTAAATGAATTCACAGATCGATTGCCGCTGATTGATAAGACCGGTGAAGTGCCGTTGGTGGGCTACAATACGGAAACAGCGATACGCAGTGGTGTGATCAATGGGATTTGTTATGAAATCGAAGGATTTATTGCCACAATAAAGGCGACTCACCCTATGGTTTTGGTATTTTTAACGGGTGGTGATGCGATTTACTTGGCTGAAAAAATTAAATATCCCATCTTTGTGGATAAGAATTTAGTCTTAAAGGGTTTGAACAGAATATTGAACTATAATGTTGAACAGTAAAAAAAAATTAATACTACTAGCTTTATTAGCTGTTGTTTATACGGGAGTAAAGGCTCAGAATATGAATCCAAGTAATAACGGTAATACTCCTTATTCACGTTATGGTTATGGACGTTTGGCTGAAACCTCATTCATCAGAAACCGAGGTATGGGTGGAATCGGGTATGGTATCCGAACCAACCAGCAGACCAATACGATGAATCCGGCTTCTTATACAGCCATCGACTCACTGACTTTCCTCTTTGATTTCGGGTTGAACGTACAAATTGACAAGTACAAGGAGTTCGGCATGTCTGAATCAAAATGGGACGGCGGTCTGGATTATCTAGCCATGCAATTCCCAATGGGTAAGTATTTCGCAGCCAGCATCGGGTTATTGCCTTATTCTTATGTAGGGTATTCTTACGGTGTGAGCGACAGTCTTGCCATTGACGGCTCGTTGACCGATGAGAAAATCGCATATACACAGGCGTATGCCGGGAACGGAGGTCTTAATAAAGCTTACGTCGGACTCGGTTTTGAACCATTCAAAGGGATCTCTGTTGGTGTTAATGTAGGGTATATCTTCGGTGAAGTCGCAAACGACTGGGCCGTGGCCTTCACCAGCGGGAACTATAGTACGACATCGGTAAACCGTCAGCTTTCAGCCAGAGCCCTTGAGTTACAATTCGGGATGCAGTTGAATCATACATTCAATGAAAAGCATAACGTAACACTCGGTGGGGTATTCGCGCCGAAAATGAATATGCGTTTGGATGCACACAATATCACCACTACGGCGTATTCCGATACGACTAAAGTGCGTAGAGACGTCGATATTCCGATGAAATACGGAATCGGGGTGTCTTATGTCTATGATAAACGACTAACCGTCGGTGCAGACTATTCGATGGAGGCATGGGGAGACGTGCGAGGCCTGAATGATAAAATGGAAATTCAGAGCGGATTATATAAGGACCGTTCTAAGTTCGCATTCGGGGCGGAGTATATCCCTTCATTCATCAGTAATAATTATTTCCAACGTATGCGTTATCGTTTGGGAGCTCACTATTCAGAGTCATATATCGATGTAAAAGTGAATCCGAACGACGCAGGCAGTCGGAATAAAGAATATGGTGTTACCGTCGGTTTGGGATTCCCATTGAAAGGACAGAAATCCGTAATCAACGTAGCATTCGAATACATTGATGTAAAACCACATAATAAATCGTATTTGTCTGAAAGCTATTTTCAGCTGAACCTAGGTTTGACATTCAATGAATTCTGGTTCTTTAAAAATAAGATCAAATAAACAATAATCTAATCGCGATATATTAAAATGAAATCTGGTAAACTTATTATCTCAGCACTATTGATGATGGGAGCTACTTCCTTATTCGCACAGACAGGTGCGCAGGATGGCTCTAAATATGGAAAAGGTGAAGATAGCATCCGTTGTATCAAAAACATGAGTCTTTATGAACCTTATGCGAAAGCAAAGAATTATAAGGATGCACTTGAATTTTGGGCATTAGCATACGAAGAGTGTCCGGCAGCAAGTAAAAATCTTTACATTTACGGTGTGAAAATTTTGGAATGGCAGATTCAAAATGAAAAAGATCCGGCCAAACGACAGGAATTGATCAATAAAATGATGAATCTGTATGATAACCGTATCAAATATTTCGGAAACGACGCTCAATGGCCTGCAAACCGAATCTTAGGAAATAAGGCGGTTGATTATCTTGCGTTGATGGGAGATAAAGCTGATAAAAAACAAGCATTCCAATGGTTGAACGAATCAATTAAAGCGCGTCAGGGACAATCGAGCCCGGAAGTCGTAAAAGATTGGGTATTGACATCGGAAGAGTTCTTTAAAGCGAACCCTTCGTTGCGTGAAGAGTATATCAATCATTACCTAGAAGGAATGGGTTATTTGGATACGTATCTTGCTACCGCAAAAGGTGGAATGGTACAATATACCGAGCAAGTCAAATCTTTGTTGAGTCAGCGTTTCGCAGCAAGTGGCGCAGCTGATTGTGATGCGCTTCAAGCTATGTATGCTCCGAAAGTAAAAGAGAACAAAGACAATATCGAATTCCTAAAATCGACCATCGCCTTGTTGCGTCGTTCAAGATGTCAGGAAAGTGATGTTTATTTCTTAGCTTCAGAATACGCTCATAAGATTCAGCCAACGATGGAGTCGGCAGTAGGTATGGGTAAACAGGCGGTTAAGAAAGATGACCTAAACCAGGCTATCACTTACTTCCAGGAAGCATCTACTTTGGCAACAGACGCATCAGATAAAGCGGAAATCGATTTGAATATCGCGAGTCTTTACTTCAAACGTCGCAACTATCCACAGGCACGTACGTATGCACTTCGTTCGTTGGAAAACGATCCGAACAATGCAACACCGTATATCCTAATTGCAAATATGTATGCTTCGGATGCTCGTAACATCTATCCAAGCGATCCAATTATGGCTCAGGCGGTATATTACGCAGCTGTAGATAAATTGGAACGCGCGAAATCTGCAGATCCTTCAAAAGCGTCAGAAATTAACTCGATGATCTCATCTTATCGTGCTAACTTCCCTAAAAACGAAGATGTATTTATGCATCAGGATCTAGAAAAAGGAAAACAGATCACAATCGGTGGTTGGATTCAAGAGAAAACAACCGTACGCTAATAGAGAGCGTATTGCCGAATACTGATCAGACAGTATATAAAGTCACAAATCGAATTGATAGAAAATGTTTCTACCACATCGATTTGTGGCTTTTCTTTTTTATTTTTGTTCATTATAATAGATTATAGGTTTATCGATGGATGTTGAGAAATACGTAAAAAATAGTTCGGGTTTAAATTCAATCAGTTTGATCTTATTCATTCTGATCGCGGGATGTATCTCTTCTTGCAAGAAGGCGAAGAACGAAATGGTCGGCGCATTCGATGATAAGCGTTAGATTCCGACATTGAGCACGAAGGATGTATCGACGCTGATATCCGATTCGGGAGTAACCAAATACCGTATCACCGCGAAACAGTGGGATATGTATGATAAGGCGAAAGAGCCCTACTGGTATTTTCCGGAAAAACTCTTCGTGGAAAAATTTGATTCTGTCTACGCGACGGAAGCCAGTATAAAAAGCGATACGGCATATTTTTATAAGAATAAGCGATTGTGGCATCTGATCGGTAATGTATTTGTAGTAAACGTCAATGATGAGCAGTTTACGACAGATGAGTTGTTTTGGGATCAGCGAACGCAACGGATCTACTCAGACGCATTCATCCATATTGAGCGGAAGGATGTTATATTGGAGGGTGTCGGTTTTGAATCGAACGAGAATTTGACTAAATATACCATACGTACTCCAAGCGGTATATTCCCGATATCCGATAAGCCACAGGTGAAAAACGACACGTTTGCAGTACAAACGCCATTATCGACCAATCATTCAACTAAGGAAGATACGATTCAATGAATACGATGCAATTAATAGTCATAGCCATAGCATTACTGTTTTCTGCCTTTTTTTCGGGGATGGAGATCGCATTCGTTTCGTCGAATAAAGTAAGGTATGAACTGGACAAAAAGAAAAAGGGAATATCCGGGCAGATTATTGGTCTTTTTTATAAGAATAATGAACGCTTCATCTCTACGCTTTTAATTGGGAACAATATCGCGCTAGTCGTTTACGGGATTATGATGGCTCGAATCCTCGAACCCTGGCTAGAGCGTCTGTGGGCAAACGAAGCTTTTATCGTTCTGTCTCAAACCGTTTTATCGACTTTGTTGATCCTAGTGACTGCCGAGTTTCTGCCAAAGACTATTTTTAAAATCAATCCGAATCTTTCCCTAAAGTTTTTCGCCGTACCCTTGTGGTTAATCTAAATGATCCTTTATACGGTATCGAGTTTTACATCGTTTATGTCGAGTGGGTTTCTGCGGATGTTTGGGCTACACTTGAATAAGGACGGAAAGCATGGTATACTAACAAAGGTTGATTTGGATTTTTTTATACAACAAAGTATTGATGATTCATCCGATGTTGCGCCAACCGATCCCGAAGTAATCATGTTTCAGAATGCTTTGGATTTCTCAAGTCTGAAGGCTCGTGACTGTATGATTCCGCGAACCGAATTGACCGCAGTCAGTATCGACACTCCGCTAAACGTATTGATGAATCTTTTTGTAGAAACCGGTTACTCCAAAATATTGGTTTATAGTGGGAATATTGACAACATAATCGGTTATATCCATTCTTCGGAAATGTTTAAGCGACCCGATAACTGGACCGAAAAAATCAATCAAATATCAATTATTCCAGAAACACTGGCCGTCAATAAGTTGTTGAAGCAGTTGCTAGAAAAAAAGAAGAGTATCGTAGCAGTCGTTGACGAATTCGGAGGTACGGCAGGAATCATCACAATGGAAGATTTGGTTGAAGAAATTTTCGGCGACTTCGAAGATGAGCACGATACCAAAAGTTATACAGCCAGACGCATCGGAGAGGATGAATATGAATTGTCGGGACGTTTGGAGATCGAGAAATTGAACGAGTTGTTCGGATTGGATATTCCCGAATCCGACGAATACGTTACATTAGCAGGTTTTATTTTGCATTATTATCAAACAATACCTAAATTACACGATCAGATTGAGATCGGGAACTTCTTATTTAAGATTATGAAAATATCTACAGCCCGAATTGATCTTGTTAAAATGACAATATTCGAGAAGTCATTTTTTTTACCCATAAATACAGATTTTAACTCAATTTTTGTTGCTTCGTGCGCTTAGTTTAGTAATTAAAAATAAAGAATAACAAATCATATAAAGACACAATGGCTGCGTTAGAGAAAATCAAACATAGAGCGGGATTGCTTGTCACAGCAATCGGGGTAGCTTTATTTGCCTTTATCA
>CAMTOW010000113.1 GCA_947074245.1 uncultured Bacteroidales bacterium
CTCCTTTTTTTTTTGTCGTGACACGGCGCCCACCGAAATCTACATTAATCTTAACACTCTTTCCCTACACGACGCTCTTCCGATCTAAACGCCTCCCGCTTGAACCTATGCAAAGGCAAACAGCGACGGATGCGTATAAAATCAATAAAAAAGGGATTGTAAATTGTGGAATGGAGTTGGTATAAAAAAGAAATGGTTGTCTCACGACAACCAGTCCCTGTTAACCTTAAATCTAATACCATGAAAAACTGATGCAAATATACACGCCCAACCGATATCTACCAAACGGATTAGGGCTATAAACCGTAATATTAACACCATTTAAACATTAGATTCATCTATTCAGCTAAAACCAAACTATATTTTATTAAAATATTATTTATCTAAACAAATTGACAGAAGGATGTCTTATTGACAAACAAATTTAAAGTCAGGCAAATAGCATATCTTAAAATCGTTTTGCACAGAACTCGGAAAAATAATCGTAATTTTGATTCCTAATCAGACAATACGTTTTATGAAGAAACCTAAACAGAAAATATTCAGCCCCAAGTGGCTTGAATATCACCCATATGACAATTCGGTAAGCAGTGACATCTATTATGTACAGCTATGTAATAAGGTGGTCGCTGAGATTGAGAAAACCATGGAAGGAATGGATGATGAGAATTATCTTTTCTTTTCGGAAGACGAGCAAATCACCCTGGCTTGTATCCTGACCTGCTATTTTGAAGATGTGATCTCACAAACGAATATCTGGAATACGTTTACCCGTCTGAACAAAGAGAAAACCGGTAAGTGGCTTCCTTTCTCATACGGAAAAGAGTATGAGCCGGAAGAGATCAACGTGGATGATCTTCGCTTCTTGATCTGGCACACACTTTGCCAAATCACATCGGGACAGATTCCGATTTCGCCGGAAGAGCCGTTCTTCACAACAATCGCCAACGCCGTATATCCGATCTTCGACGAAGAGTATGAAACCGCACCTGAAAACTATAAATTGAAGGAGTTTTTCACCATCGACGAAGAGATGACGAATCTGAACGAATTGCAACCGAAGTTCTTCTGGCTTGGCGTTGAATCGTATCTATTCTGCTTCAACAGCAAAAGTCTGGAAGAGGAGATCAATGAAGTGATTGAAATCGCGAAGGAGAATGACTTTGAAGACCATATCGGGGAAATGATCAATATGGTGTTGACGGACTTCTCTTATAATAATAAGACAGAATTTTTCGCTTTGACGGCTGCAAAATGGCTGGCACATATCCTGGGCAAAGAGAATGGTCTGTACGAACCATTGTTGAGCCTGTCGGAAAAGAAATCGGGGTATTTCATTTTCCAGGAGCAAGACTCGATGTACGCCCGCTTCAAACATGTGGCAACCGGAGAAGTGATTCAGGTAACGAACCGCTCGCTCGTAGGATTCCCGAAAGACATGAAGTCGCCCGAGGTGATTCTGTATGCAGGATTCGTACAATGGGAAGGCGAATGGTGGTTCCTTGGCGATATCCGCAGCTACGAACTATCAGACGAGTTGGTTGAAAACATTTCGGGACGCGAAGAGGAACTTGAACTTTTCGGAGAAGAAGACAACGAATCGTTCGGCACCTACAACGAACAGCTGGCTTACGCGCAGGAACTGGTAGAAAGAACCCATGCGGACGATCCGGAAGAGGAATTGACAGATATCGAATGGGAATTGCTTTATGATGATGAATTATCGAACGAATTCTTCGAAAAAGCTACGGAAAAGGGCGATTTGAAAGAGTTGCATTTCCCGGGAGAAAACGGAGAGAAACTTTGGAAAGAGAATCTGCCGTTTGTTTTGAACTATTTCCGCCGAAAATAAGGATCGATCAAACACACCTTATATCATATAAAAGAGCCGTTTCACGCATTGATTGCGTTTGAAACGGCTCTTTTCGTATTTTGCTTTTACCGAAAATATCACTCGGCATTGAAGACGGAATCGTAATCGCCCGAGTAGTATCCATTTTTCGAGCGAATATAATCGAGCAGACGGCGGTAGATGGGATCGCGACTGAGCACGACCGGATTGCCTGTGATGAACATCTGCTTGCGGGCCCGCGTGAGAGCCACATTGAGTTTGCGATCGATGATCTGATCCTCCTCGACAATGGTATTGGAAAGGAAGTTCATCTGATACGCTTCGTTCATACAACATGAGTAGATCATCAAATCGCGCTGAGCTCCCTGAAAACGCTCGACTGTATCGATTACAATCTTATCGGCATCGGGAATGCGTCGCTCCTGAAGTTCCTTTCGAATCATCGCAATCTGACTGCGATAGGGCGTGATGACCCCAATGGAGCGAACCGGATCACAATCGGATGATTGGGACCGAAGCCAACATTCGATGATTCTCGCAACGATAGCCGCTTCCATCGGATTGACTTTATTGGAGGAGAGTGGCCCGGTCTTCGTCGTCGGGAAAAATGCAAAGCGCTTGCCTTGAACCATAGCCTCGAAATCGGTCTGTAGGATCAGACTCTCATCCCATATCTCCTTTTGATGATCGAGCGGTATCTCCCCTAACCTACCCTGATAGAAATATCGGTTTGGAAAATCGCTTATTGCCGGATGCATTCGTCCCTGCAAAGTAAGCATATCACAGAACTGAGTACGCCCCTGCTTCTGCTCCCACCGATAGAGACGCTCGAAAAGAGACTCTTTGTGGGACGTGATGCCGATCTCTTTGAGCGATTCGGGCCGGACAGTCGCATTTTCGTCGGACTGAACCACCACCGCCGGAAGCTGTTTGTAGTCGCCAATCAACACAAACTTGCGAATGGCATCTTTCCCGTCGGGGGCAGTAGCACACAGAAGACCGAGAATCTGAGGTTCGAGAATCTGGGTAGCCTCATCGACAATAGCTACATCGAAACTTTTAAGGCGAAACAATTCGGTTTGTCGCGAGAAGGAAGACAATGTGCCGACGAAGACCCGGTATTGAGCCAATGTGTTGCGAACACCGAGTCGGTTTTTACTCTCTTTCATGACATTCTTCATCAAACGCGGCTTGAAATCCTCTTCGCAAGCAGACTCCTGTCCGATACGGATATAAGGAAAATCGGACGAAATCGACGCGAGAGAACGACAGATCTCATCGACAGCCTTGTTGGTATAAGCCAACAATAGAATATTTTTTTGCGGATCGGCATAAAACGTTTCGACCATGCGCCGCAAAGCGTAGGAGGTCTTCCCAGTGCCGGGAGGGCCTACCAGTAAAAAATAATCTTCGGCGGCGACCACTTTACGAACAATGCGTTCGACATCGTTGGCATCGGACGCCCGGGAGTCGATACGCGTGAGATCCTGACGCGGGATACGCTGAGCTAACAACAACGAACGGCGCGAGGCCGAGGCATACATAAACTGCGACAATCCCTTGAGCATGGAGCTGAACGCCACATCCATATAATCGCGCTCAATAGCATAAGTAGCATCGTGCGGCAGAACCGACTCGTTTTTCTGAATCGCGCGCAGACTCAACAACAACGAAACCGAATCAATCTCTTCGATCGAAGCCTTGAAAACCTGTTGCGTAGTAACACGATCGTCCTCGCCACAGCGTTTGTATAAGAGAACGGAATCGCCCGTACGATAGTTGGGCAGTTTGAGATCGTCGCCCTGCGGAACAGAGAGGCGAATGAGATGTTTGTCGGTTTTTATCTCCGACTGCAAGATTCTCATTCCGTGAATAATCTCGCCAGCTTCCTCTTTCTCATCAAGCGACGCATTCCAAAGCATGGTGACGCCCCGCTTGAATTCGGTATCGGTATCGCCCGCTTTGGCCGTATATTGCTCTTTGGTAATGAAGGTGAAGAGCGAATGAAAATAGTCGCTTTCGATAGGCGACAACGAGGAGTGCTCGTAGGCGAAGCGATCGATCGAGGGTTTGAGATAACGATTCCAATACGAAGAGTTCATACCCACGACATTGAGCGTATCGGCATTGATCGTATGGAGAATCTCGCGGGAATAGAGCGGATCGTTGTGCTGCTGAATCCGATATTCGAGCGCAACGATCTGATTGCGCAAATCGACCGCCTGCTTGACCAAGCCCCAATAAACACCCATGCGGTATAGCAACGGATATTTGGAATAGAGCAAATAGGCATCGATCTCTTCGGGTTTGACGCCGGCATTGTAGTGCAAAACGGCATAATAAAGCATCATCTGCACATAATGATTTTCTTTATAAGTCAGTTCGGGAGAAGGATAAAGCTGTTTGGCTTTACCGGATTTCAACTCGATAAAGCGGGTATAATCCTGCTGGAGCAAGTCTAACCGCCCCTGAAGCCCCAAGGCTTCACAAACGAACGAGGGCTCGAGCAATGCTTTATCCCGATCGATTCCATTAGCGGAAAATTGCTTTTCGACGACCTCGCGAATGTTGTGAAACTGAGTTTTGGTCTCGTCGAAAAAGCTTTTCTGCACTTCGGGGTCTTCTAGAGCCTCACAAGCCGCAATGGAAACCGGAGACTGACGGAAGACCTTGCTCATGGAGAGCATATAATCGGCCGGAGACTCTTCGGTAGCATTGATTATATCATCTAAGAACTGATTGGCGATGTTACCCAAAAGGATATGATGGGTGTTCTGATCGGGCGACAGGCGACTCATCAGATAATTGAGCGGATGATGGCCATAATCGCGAAAACATTCGGCTATAGCACTGATATCGAGCAGGAAATCGGGTTCAAGCACGATCAGGTCGGCACGGAACAGATCGTTGGCCGTATCGTAAATAACCTGAAGAAGATTGATCTGCGCTCCTTCATGGAGCTGCTCAAGCGTATCGTGAAACAGGCATCGCCCATCGTATTCGGAGGTGATGCAAACACGAATTTCGCCTCCGTCGGGTTTATCTTCGGGCTGAACAATGATTCGATCGTCTTCGCGGCGAATAAAACGGGCACGCATGCGGGGAATCGCATCGGCATGAAAAGTGCCGCGCGAAGCCTGTTTATAAAGCGGGGTGCGCTCGAGCAGAAGCGCAGAGGGAATCGGTTCGCCCAACAGCGCCGTAACCGCTTTGGCCAATATATAAAGGTCTTCACGAAGGAAAGCGGAATCGGGCTCGATCTTCTCATTGATAATCTGAGAGATGCGGACACGCAGGGTGTTGAGTTCGCGCGTCAGGACAGGATCTTCACCGAGCAGATGACGATTGATCCAACTCAAGCGAGAAAACAGATTCGGGAACTGAGTCGCTTCGGACAGAGTCACCTGCTTACACAAGCGTTCAAATAAAAACCTCACCCGACGATAACGTGCAGGCAAGGTCATTTCGTTCGTATTCAAAAGGCTGAGCAGTTCCGAAAAATATTCCGTTCCGCTGATTTCTATCATAGTTTGAATCTTTTTATTCTTAGTTCGGCCGTTGGTTCGTATCCATCGTTATGATCGGATTGAAAAAACGGAGAATCACTCTTCGAATTTATTTTTGTAGGCGTCTATTATCTTTTCGATATTAAAATAATAGCCATTGACATCAAATTTATTTTTCTCTACTTCGATGTAGTCGAGCTTGGGAGGCATCATCGTATTGTTTTTGACATGAAGCCCAAAACGGCTGATGATTTCGTATTCGTGAGGAGGATAAATGATATGGAAGGCACTCTCTTCGGTTTCGCCATCGCCCGTTGAGATAATGGCATCGATCAGACCACGCAGTTTGACACTCCATTTCTGTTTTTCGGCTTCGTTGTTGAGACATTGATATCCGTATACCAGAAGATTCATCGAACGGATATCGAATGGAAAATCCGAAACGGCTTTCAATCCGTATTTCACGATGGAATCACATGTTGACGAGGGTAGAGAATCGGTAATCGAAAATTCTTTCAGTTTCTGAGTATATCGGCTGATGCGATACGGATTATAATCCTCCTGCATGGTGTATCCATAATATAGATTGCGATATTCCTCCATGGATAATGTCGTATCATTGGCCGCGAAACGCTTCATCAGACGAGGATAGTAGCTATCACCAGCTTTATCAAAAGTAGATTTTCGAATCTGATCGTAATCGGGAGCTTCGACTTCAGACTGAGCAAAGGCCGACAACGCGACAAAAAATGACACAAAACAAAGAAAGAACTTATATTTCATAATTCGATGAATTTATAATAGACGGCAGAATGAGTCGCTATTTCGCTATTTTATTCGGACTCAAGGTTGGAGTGAATTACAACTCCGAGTGCAAAGGAAGTTATTCCTACTTAAACTTGAGAGGAATTACCTCATTAAAAATAAAAAAAGGTATTAAAATAATCGGATCCGGAAGAATCATATCGATTATTTCAATACCTATTTATATAATGAAAGAGAGGAATTATTTAGTCGGTTCTTGATCTTGTTGAGATTTCAGCATATCACGAATTTCGCGCAACAGCAATACATCTTCCGGTGTTGGCGGCGGAGGAGGCGGAGGTGTAGCTTGTTTTTTGCGCACCATCCGATCCATCAAACGAATTACCCAGCAAATCGCAAAGGCGATAATAATAAAGTCTAATACGGTTTGGATCAACGATCCATAACTGATGACCAGTTCGGGCTTAATCACTTTGTCGCCCTTCATGACAGCATGCTTCAATATGATCTGGAGTTTTGTAAAATCAACTCCTCCGGTTATCAAGCCGATCAAAAGATCGGTAGAGCACACGTCTGAACTCCAGTCATTCCGGTGAATCTCGTATGCCGTCGTCT
>CAMTOW010000114.1 GCA_947074245.1 uncultured Bacteroidales bacterium
GAAAATATTTTAATATACAGTGACAAACTCATATTGCTTATTGTACTTTTTGATATAACGTAGCCTCATTTCCTACACAAAACTCCGAATGCTTGTAGGGTTTTCCGCTACACGTCAGTTCGGGATAAACGGCAAGCACCTCTTCCGAATGTCCCGGGAGTTCAATCTCCGGAACTACCGTAATATACCGATCAGCCGCATAAGCTACGATTTCGCGAACATCATCTTTGGTATAGAATCCACCTTTCGCGCCGGGAGTATCCTGTGTGCAATACTTATTTCCACCATTTGCCCATGCTTTCCAGTTTTCATACGGACGCCATGCCGCAACCTCTGTCAGAAGGGGGTATTTATCGATCTGAAGTCTCCACCCTGCTCCATCGGTAAGATGCCAATGGAAATGGTTCAGTTTATACTGAGCCATATAATCAAGATGTTTCTTTATGAATTCTTTGGAGTAGAAATGACGTGACACATCCAAGTGAAGCCCGCGATAATCGAAGCGGGGCTGATCGGATATGGTCATTAAAGGAAGTTTTGACTCAGTCTCTTGCAATTGACGCAAAGTTTGTATTCCATAAAACAAACCGGCCTCGCCCGAAGCTGTGATAGAAATCGATTTCTTACCAATTTTCAGCGTATATGCCTCCGGAGATGCTGAATTCGACGATTCGAGTTTCAACTCCAGTAGATTCTTTGTTTCTGATGCTGAAGCCATTTTATCGGCAATACCGGCCTCTGAAAGATAGGATAATAGTTTTGACGCGGCACTTTCCGAAAGATTGGTCTTCAGACTCAACGGGGTCTGGCATTTTGAAAATCCGGATTCGATTTCCACCGTATTGGGAAAAGGCAGCAATTGCAATTCCGCTGCATTTTTTTTCTCTTGCTGGCATGCCGTAAAAAGCATTGCCGACATGCAAAGAGCGGTTAAATGACGAGTCATGTTCATTAGATGAAGTCTGTTAAATTGATGTATGTGATTGTCTTATATGAATTCGATGATAAAAATAAGCGTATAAAAATAAAAAGGCATCCTCAAATAAACTGAAGATGCCTTTAAAATTAATATAATTTATCAGCTCATTAACGGATAAACAACAGTTCTCTGTATTTCGGTAATGGCCAGATCTGATTGTCAACGATCAATTCGAGTTTGTCGATATGATAACGGATCGAATCCAGGTAAGGAGATACCTCATCGTGATATGCGATCGCTTTCGCACGTTCGTGAGTCAGTTTGTTTGCATCTTTACGAGCATTCACCATAGCGCGTACTTCAGCTTTGATCTGTGCCGAATGGAATGCGATTTTCTCAATGATTTCCATATCCGCAGCAGAAAGCTCGGCATATTTATCCGGGAATACATCTTTCATCATCGAAACGTTTTCAAGCAACGATGTCTGATAGCGAGTGGCAACCGGAATGATATGGTTTTTCGACATATCTTCCAATACGCGCGATTCGATCTGAATCATCTTCGCATATTGCTCCCATTTCACTTCATTACGAGCTTCGAGTTCCACTTCGGTAAGAACGCCAGTACGACGGAACATACCGATTGCAGAATCAGAAAGGTAACGGTCGATGATCAACGGTACGCTGGTTTCGCAATCCAAACCACGTTTCGCAGCTTCGACTTTCCATTCGTCTGAATAACCGTTTCCGTCGAAACGAATCGGTTTGCATTCCTCAATGTATCCTTTTAGAATATCGATAATCGCAACTTCAAGACTTTTTCCTGCAACCATCGCTTTATCGACAGCCATTTTGAAATCTTTCAGCTGATCGGCAACCGCCGCATTCAATACGATCATTGAAGCCGCACAGTTTGCAGTTGAACCGACAGCACGGAATTCGAAACGATTTCCGGTGAAGGCGAATGGAGATGTTCTGTTTCGGTCGGTATTGTCGATAAGAAGTTCCGGAATCTGCATGATATCCAGTTTTTTGCCTTTCTTATCCAATACATTGATTTCGGTATCGCTCGGATTTGATTCGATCGCATCCAAAACTTCCGACATCTGTTTTCCTAGGAAAATCGAAACGATTGCCGGAGGAGCTTCGTTCGCTCCCAAACGATGAGCGTTGGTAGCGGATGAAATAGATGCTTTCAACAATCCGTTGTGTTTGTAAACGGCCATCATCACATTGACAAGGAACGTAACAAACTGAAGATTACCCATCGGAGTCTTGCTTGGTGCAAGCAGAAGAACGCCCGTATCCGTACCCAGTGACCAGTTATTATGTTTTCCGGAACCGTTTACTCCTTTGAATGGTTTCTCATGAAGCAATACGCGGAATCCGTGTTTACGTGCGATACGTTTCATCACCGACATAATCAACTGATTATGGTCGTTTGCCAGATTCGCTTCTTCGAAGATCGGAGCGAGCTCAAACTGATTCGGCGCAACTTCGTTATGACGTGTTTTTACAGGAATACCCAATTTATGCGATTCGATCTCCAGCTCTTTCATGAAAGCAGCTACGCGTTCCGGAATAGCTCCGAAGTAATGATCGTCCATCTGCTGGTTTTTAGCAGACTCATGTCCCATCAGCGTACGTCCGGTCATCAAAAGATCGGGACGAGCCGCATACAATCCTTCATCGATCAAGAAGTATTCTTGTTCCCATCCAAGATAAGGAAATACTTTCTTCACGTTCGGATCAAATAATTTACAAACGTCCGTAGCAGCCTTATTTACCGCATCAAGCGCTTTCAGCAACGGTGCTTTATAATCCAGAGATTCGCCTGTATAAGCGATGAAGATGGTAGGAATACATAATGTATCACCTACGATGAATGCGGGTGAAGTCGGATCCCATGCAGAATATCCGCGAGCTTCGAATGTGTTACGGATACCACCGTTCGGGAAAGATGATGCATCCGGTTCTTGCTGAACAAGAAGTTTTCCGCTGAATTCTTCGATCACACCGCCTTTACCGTCATGTTCGATAAACGCGTCGTGTTTTTCTGCAGTCCCTTCTGTCAGAGGCTGAAACCAGTGCGTGTAATGGGTAACGCCCATCTCTTTCGCCCAGGCGCTCATTCCGTCAGCAACTTTATCCGCAACCTTGCGATCAAGTGGAGTGCCGTTATCCATACAGCTGATCAATGCATCGTATGTTTTCACATCGAGATACTTATACATCGTCTCACGGTTGAAAACATATTTACCGTAATACTCTGAAGGTCTTTCAGAAGGTGCCATAACATTCAATGCCTTCTTTTTAAAAGCCTCTTCAATCACATTAAAACGTAAGTCTGCCATAATACAGTTTCTAAAAAATTTGGGTAGTAAGAATAAACGGGTTAAACGTAAAGAGGATGTATGCCCAAACGAGGGGATACATCCTTTATATTATAATAGATGGATGTTGTTGTCTGCACATACAGCCATCTGCTCCTCGGGCCAGATACTCGCCTGTACCTCTCCGATATGAGCCTTTTGTAAGAAAAACATACATAGTCTGGACTGACCGATGCCTCCGCCGATAGAAAGGGGCAACTCATCATTAAACAAAGCCTTATGAAAACTCAACTCTGCTTTTTCCGGACAGCCCGCAATTTCAAGCTGACGCTTCAACGCCTTCTTATCGACGCGTATCCCCATAGAAGAGATTTCGAAAGCACACTCTAAAAGCGGGTTCCATAGTAAGATATCACCATTGAGTCCCTTAAAGCCGTCAAATGTCGGAGTCGACCAATCGTCGTAATCGGCCGCTCGTCCATCATGGCGCATGCCATCGGCAAGTTCGGCTCCGATTCCGATTATGAATACGGCTCCATGCTTTCGCGTTATCGCGGTTTCTCTCTCTTTTGGCGTCATTGCGGGATACATTTCCAGTAATTCTTCGCTATGAATAAATTTTATTTTTTCGGGAAGAGACGGTGTGATGTGCGGATAGGTCTCATATACCAGACATTCCGTTTCTTTCATCGCGCAATAGATTTTCGTAACGGCCATCTTCAGATACTCCAGATTACGATCATCTGCTTGGATACACTGTTTCCAATCCCATTGGTCTACATATAATGAATGAAGATTATCCAGTTCCTCATCTGCTCGAATCGCATTCATATCGGTATACAGTCCGTATCCGGGTGCGATTCCGTACGAACCTAACTTCATACGTTTCCATTTCGCCAGCGAATGTACAACTTCTGCTCGACGATCACCTAAATTTTTTACAGGAAAACTAACTGCGCGCTCAAATCCGTTCAAATCGTCATTGATTCCCGTGCCCGACATGACAAACAGAGGAGCTGTCACCCGACGTAGATTCAATGATTGTGATAAGCACTTTTCAAAGCTCGTTTTCACCATTTTGATTGCTTGTTCCGTAGTTTCCGGAAGAAGTTTTAATTTATAGTTTTTAGGAATAACCAATGCCATAAAATAGGGTTTTAATAAAAACAAGAGCAATCCCGCATCACTGCGGGCATGCTCTTAACAGAAATAAAACAACAACTGAATGCACAAATATAATAATATGTTTTTAATAATCGCGTATTATCATACTTTTTGTCAATTAAATATTGCTTTAGATTGCATTTTTACAAAAACTTGCAACTAATTAAAGAATAATGCTTTATTCAAAGCGTCTGTAAAATTAAATTTTCCAGGTACGAATCCGTTCCATGGCTTCTGCCGTACGAGCTTTATCGCCGAATGCGGTCAGGCGGAAATATCCTTCTCCGCTCGGTCCGAAACCTACGCCCGGAGTACCTACGATATTCAGTTCATGAAGCAATCGGTCGAAGAATGTCCACGAAGAGATTCCTTTAGGCGTTTTCAACCAAAGATAAGGCGCGTTGTCTCCTCCGAAAACTTCCAGACCGGCCGCGAGCAATCCTTCTTTCATTACGCGCGCGTTATTCATATAATAATTCAGCATCTCGCGAATCTGCGCTTTTCCTTCTTTCGAATAAACCGCTTCTGCTGCACGCTGGATAATATAGGCCGTACCGTTAAATTTCGTGCATTGACGACGGTTCCACAAACGGTTCAGCATTACTCGCTCACCGTCTTTACGATATGCCATCACCTCTTTCGGCACTACGGTATATCCGCAACGCAATCCTGTAAAGCCGGCTGTTTTAGAAAAGCTTCGGAATTCGACTGCGCATTTACGGGCTCCTTCTACCTCATAGATTGAATGAGGAATCGTATCGTCCGAAACAAATGCTTCATAGGCAGCATCAAATAGGATCAAAGCCTTATTTTCCAATGCATAATCCACCCAAACTTTCAACTGTTCCCGCGTAAGCGTTGTTCCGGTCGGGTTGTTCGGGTAACATAAATAGATTACGTCGACCTTTCTATCCGGAAGCGATGGCACGAATCCGTTTTCGCTCACGCATGGTAAATAAACGATCTCGCTCCATTTACCATCCAATAGTTCTCCGGCACGACCGCCCATAACGTTCGTGTCCACATAAACCGGATAAACGGGATCGGTTACGGCGATAATGTTGTCCGTACCTAAAATATCTCCGAAATTCCCGGTATCGCTTTTAGATCCGTCACTGATGAACACCTCGTCCGAGTGAATCTCGATTCCGCGCTCTGTATAATCGTTTCGCACGATTGTATCGCGCAAGAAGGCATACCCCTGCTCAGGTCCGTATCCGTGAAATTCGTTTGAGTTTGCCATATCGTCTACCGCCTTATGCAGAGCCTCAATAACGGCCTGTGGAAGCGGAAGGGTTACATCGCCGATCCCCATTCGGATAACGTCTGCCTCGGGATGCGCGGCTTGATATTCGTTTACTTTTCGTGCGATTTCCGAAAACAGATAACTTTCCGGAAGTTTTAGAAAATTCTCATTAACATGTACCATATCGTGTAATATCTTGAATTAGCTGAATTAATCTTGCCATTTAAACGTGCCGTCGAAAACGGTCTCTGCGGGTCCTGTCATATAGATCAGATCCGATTCCTCGTCCCATTCGATCTCCAGTTCGCCACCAACCAGTTCCAATACGGCTTTTCGATTCGACTTTCCATTCAAAACCGCCGCCACCAGTGTAGCGCAGGCTCCTGTCCCGCATGCGAGCGTTTCGCCGGCTCCTCTTTCCCATACGCGCATTCGGATTCGGTCGGGTGCCAGCATTTTAGCAAACTCGGTATTGGTGCGTCGCGGAAAACGCGCATGATTTTCAAATAGCGGTCCGAGTTTTTCCAATGGAAACGTGTCCGGATCATCGACGAACACCACTGCATGTGGATTTCCCATCGATACGCATGTGATTCGATATTCTTCCCCTTCAATCAGGAGCGGATCGTTTATAACCAAAGGGGCATCGTTCGATATGACCGGAATTTGTTCTGCCTCCAATACGGGAGCGCCCATTCCTACGCGCACTCGGTTCACCTCATCATCCGAATTCGTATATAGAGTCAGATACTTTACGCCGCCGCCTGTCTCCAGAGTCAACTCTTTCTTGGTGGTCAGTCCTTTGTCATAAACATATTTGCCGACACATCGCGTTGCGTTTCCACACATTTCCGCTTCCGAACCGTCTGCGTTAAACATTCTCATTCTGAAATCACATTCTTCCGATGGTAAGATCATTACCAATCCGTCCGATCCGATTCCGAAATGACGGTTGCTGACCCATTCTGCCATTGCGGCCGGGTCGGAAATGCTTTGATCCAGACAATTTACATATACCTATTCATTTCCTGCTC
>CAMTOW010000115.1 GCA_947074245.1 uncultured Bacteroidales bacterium
TGTATCTCATATAAAAGTCGTAACTTTGCAGCGATTTAATCAAATAACAAACAGGATATTTTAAGATTCAAACCGACTCATCCCTCTTGAAACCCCACTTGCAAAAGAGCATTCAGATCATCCGGATCCAATCCCTCCTTATTATATAGGATGTATGCTAAGAATTCGCGTCGCAGAGGATAATCGCCACGTTGCTGTTCAAACTGATCGGGGCGATCGAGCAGGCGTGCCGAATCTTCGGACGGATCATAGGTACGGAGCAGAATCTCGGTAAGCGTATTCTCCGGATAGAGCAACACGTCGATAGCCGGATCGGGAGCGGCAGGCGGTACGACCTGTGAGGTATCGACATCCAATCCGAAAAACGACGCGATGTTATCCACCGCCATCCGGGTCGCATTCGACTTTCCATCGGCCGAATAGCCGGCGATATGCGGGGTAGACAGATAACTGGCCGCCAGCAGATCGGCATTGATATGGGGTTCGTGTTCCCAACAGTCGATGATCATATCCGATACGCTTCCCTGACGATAAGCATCCAAAAGCGCGATCTCATCCACCACTTCGCCGCGCGCACTGTTGATGATGACGGGCGAATTGACCAATTCACCGAAGAAGCGGGCATCGGCAAGATGATACGTAGGATGATTGCCGGTATGGGTGAGCGGCGTATGAAACGTAATCACGTCTGCTTCGCGGGCGATGTGCTCCAGCGAAACGAATCCGGCATCGCCTTCGGCTTCGGCTCGAGGCGGATCGCACCGTAGAATATTGATTCCAAACGGAATACAGGCCGCCTCTACGGCTCGCCCTACATTGCCACACCCGACGATACCGAGCGTTTTGCCTTTCAACTGCTCTCCGCGCGAGGCGAACAGCATCGATAAGGCGCATACGATGTATTGCCCGACTGAAGGAGCGTTGCATCCCGGCGCATTTTTCCAGACAATCCCTTGATTGCGACAATATTCCGAATCGATATGGTCGTATCCGATCGTGGCGGTAGCGATCATTTTCACCTTGCTTCCCTCCAGTAGCCGGGCGTCGCATTTGGTTCGGGTACGAATGATTAACGCGTCGGCATCGCGAACGGCATCCCGGTCGATCTGATCGGGAGAAAGATATACCATTTCGGCATAAGGCTCCAGCACGCCCTGTAAATAGGGGATCTTGGAATCGGCTATAATCTTGAGTTTCATAGAAAACAGTTTTAAATCTTCATTCATAATTTCCGAATTGCGGCTTCAGGTCTGAAAAGAGATCCGAACACATCAGCGGAATCGGCTCCGAAACGTTTCGGCATCGGTCCGGTTCGCAAATTTAATGCATTTGAACGGATCCCAACGTGTTATCCCGCCCAACCCTCCGAAACCGGGTGTACCCGAAATGGAATCTGATAAAACGACTGATTCACAAATCATTTTCAAGAACAACAATCGGCAGATGCAAGTGGTTGAGTATTAAATAATCGCGTGAATGATTGATATATTATAAAACAATTAGTATGTTTGCTCCCTTTAATTTTTAAATTGCTAAAAAATACGATATGACTTTCAGTGATAAATGTAATGAGATTTTCAGTGCCGCGACGGCTCATTATCATGAGGTTGACCACGTTGACGCTCCGATGAAAAATCCTTATGAACTAAAAAGCATCGAGTATTATTTATTTTTGAAAAACTGGATTGATGCCGTTCAATGGCATCTTGAAGATATCATCCGCGATCCGCAAATCGATGCGCAGGAGGCTCTTCAGATCAAACGCCGGATCGACCGTTCGAATCAGGAACGTACGGATCTTGTGGAATTGATCGATTCCTATTTCCTCGATAAATATAAATCGGTAACTCCCAAAGAGGACGCCGTTATCAATACAGAAAGTCCGGCTTGGGCCATCGACCGACTTTCGATCCTGGCTCTTAAGATCTGGCACATGCAGGCTGAAGCCGACCGTCAGGACGCTTCGGCGGAGCATATCCAACAATGCGGACAAAAACTGAACGTTCTTCTGGAACAAAAGAAAGACCTGTCTGCCGCTATCGACCGATTATTGACAGATATCGAATCGGGCGATAAGTATATGAAAGTGTACAAACAGATGAAAATGTACAATGACCCATCTCTTAACCCTGTCCTATACGGACAAAAGTGATAAGACGGGTTTCATTGTATGAAGAAGGTTCTAATAATCAGGATGTCTGCACTGGGCGACGTCGCGATGACCATTCCGGTCATTTATTCCGTTGCCCGTCGTTACCCCGATACACAGTTCACGATTCTTACCCAACCGTTTCCGGCAAAATTTTTCATTAATCCGCCATCCAATCTGAATATTCTTCAGGCAGACATCCGAAAAGAATACAAAGGTTTGCGCGGGCTCATGAAGCTAAGCCGCCGTCTGCAGGGACTCGGATTCGATGCCGTAGCCGATCTGCACGACGTGTTGCGCTCGAAATTCCTTCGGACGACATTACGGTTGACGGGCAAAAAGGTCAAGGTGGTCGATAAGGGTAAAAAAGAAAAGAAAGCGTTGATCCGGCCGATCTATCCGGTTCGGAAACAACTGAAAGATACATTCGGGCGCTATGCCGATGTTTTCCGCAAATTGGGCTACGAAGCCGATCTGTCATTCCGATCAGTATATGAGAATGATCCGGCTCCGGAAGATTTCCGCTCCCTTACAGGCGATAAAGAAGGCGCCTGGATCGGTATCGCTCCTTTTGCACGACATGCCGGCAAAGTATTGCCCGCCGACAAATGCGAAGATCTGCTCAAACAGATCACGTCTCGTCCCGACAGAAAAGTATTTCTGTTCGGTTCGGGAGATACGGAACGTAAGATTCTCGAAAAATGGAGCGTTTTATATCCGAACGTTATCTCTCTGGCAGGAAAAATCGGTATTACAGACGAGATCGCTCTCATGAGCCACCTCGACGTGATGGTTTCGATGGATTCGGCCAACATGCACCTGGCTTCCCTGGCAGGTACGCCGGTTGTCTCCTTATGGGGGGCGACCCATCCCTATGCCGGATTCTTGGGCTGGAACCAGTCTTCCCTCCATGCTTGCGGAGTTGAGATGGAATGCCGCCCTTGCTCTATATTCGGAAATAAGCCTTGCCGAAGAGGAGATTACGCTTGCCTTACAGGGCTAGATATCAACCGAATAACAGGCATAATTAACAATATAATCGAACAACGCAATAAAAAATAATTTACTTTTGCGCTGAATAAAAATGAGAACAACCAAGATCATTGTCAACCCGAAATACCGACATCTCGAACCATTCATCCAATCATTGCCCAAATCATTCGACCATACCGGAGAACTGATTTACAACGGTCGCAATCAAATCAGACTGTATGAATTCGATCAGATGAAAGTTGCCGTAAAACGCTATAAAATCCCGATTTGGGTTTCCCGGATCGACTATTCGTTTTTCCGTCCTTCCAAAGCCCGAAGAGCGTATGAATATGCCCTTCGTCTGGATCAGATGGGATTTGATACGGCTACTCCGATCGCTTATATCGAGATTCGCAACAACGGAATCTTCGAACGTGGATTCTTCGCGAGCGAAATGATCGATGCTCAGGTGTTCAGGAATTCAAATGAAGAGTCTCCCGACGAATTTCGTCAGCTGATCCGTGAATTTGCCGCCTATACGTCGCGTCTTCACGAGAAAGGGGTACTTCATCTCGATTTTTCTCCGGGCAATATCCTGTATCGGAAAGAAAACGATCATTTCCGTTTCTTTCTGATCGATATCAACCGGATGCGTTTCGACATTTCCGATCCGAAATTACTGATGCGTAATTTCGAACGGATCTCTCCCGATACGGAACTGGTTCGGCATTTCGCTACCGAATATGCTTCGGTGAGCGGGAAAGACGTCGATCAGACGGTAGATACTGCCGTACGCATGGCCAACAGCTTCTTCCATAAGAAACAACGCAAGAATCGTTGGAAGAAACTGTTCAAATGATATTTCCTACGACTCTTATCTGAATCTTATTTTTCTTAAAAAAAGCCGGACCAAGCAAGACGCTTATTTTTCATGAGTATGGAACCTTTAAAAGTTTCTGTTATTATTCCTGTTCGCAACCAGGAGAAGCACCTGGACGCATGTCTTCAGTCTGTCACTCGACAAACGCTGAAGGAAATAGAAATCATCATAGTCGAAGGAGGCAGTTCAGACGGTTCTCCCGAGATTATCTATAAATACATGGATGCCGATCCGCGGATCCATTTGCTGAATAAATCCGGCGAAGGTTTATCGCTCGCGCGTCAGGCCGGACTCGATAGTGCAAAGGGGAAATACATCTACCATCTCGATGGCGACGATATTCTCGAACCCAATGCGCTCGAATTGCTATACGACCGGGCGGAAGAGACCGATGCGGATATGGTCGTATTGAATTTTTGGATCGTAAACGAATACAATCAGACGAAAAAGAGATCCGATTCGATCTGTTTCGTCCGTTATTCGGGAATCGATTTCATACGCAGCCTCTACCTGCGCCAGAATTACTGGATGGTTTGGAGCGTTTTCCACAAACGATCGTTGTATGAAAACTTCGAGATCCGATTCAAAGCGGAGCTTTTTCTGGGTGAAGATACTCTTCTGACTTCCCAACTCGCTTATTATTCGAAGAAAGTGGTCAAGCTCGACAGCAAACCTCTTCTTCATCATTTCATCCGGAAATGCCCGGAAGAAAAACGACTCAACTTTTCCGAAAAATATTACTTCGACCTTCATACCTATCCCGAATTGATCCGGGATTTTCTGAAGGACAAGCCCGAATACAAGATGCTCGAAGAAAGTATCGATTGCCTGCGTCTGCAGAGCATCGCGCGTAGTTTTCAGTATCATTGCTTCGGATCGGCACGCGAAATGAGCCGCGAAGCGCTCTGTATCTTGCGCCGCCACCCGTCGCTCAACACGATGATGGGGGCTCGCATGAAACGTATTTTCCGCGCTTATTCGCTTTCGGAGGGATTGGGTAAACTTGTTTCCAAACTTTTTCTTTAATCGAACTAATCCTTGCTTTGGATTACCCGGATACTGAATGTTCTCTTTATCTTTGTAATCGTTTTTCAAAGTGAGACAACATACATGGATCAGGATTTCAACATCAGAGAATATACACCGGGTGAACCCGAACGCGACGTCGACAAAGCGCTGAGACCCTTGCGGTTTGGCGACTTCAATGGCCAAGACAAGATCGTAGAGAATCTGCGCATCTTCGTTACGGCGGCTCGCATGAGGGGCGAATCGCTCGACCACGTGCTTTTGCACGGACCTCCCGGACTCGGGAAAACTACTCTTTCGAATATCATCGCTAATGAATTGGGGGTCGGATTTAAAGTTACATCCGGACCCGTGCTGGACAAACCGGGCGATTTGGCTGGACTATTGACCAGTCTTGAGCCCAATGACGTTTTATTTATTGACGAAATCCATCGCTTAAGCCCCATCGTCGAAGAATATCTTTACTCGGCGATGGAAGATTACAGAATCGACATCATGATCGACAAAGGGCCGAGCGCCCGTTCGATCCAACTCGACCTGAATCCGTTTACATTGGTGGGAGCGACAACACGAAGCGGCTTGCTTACGGCACCTCTCCGGGCTCGATTCGGGATCAATTCTCATCTCGAATACTACGACAACAACATCCTTGCCGGTATCGTAGGTCGCTCGGCTGGTATCCTCAACGTACCGTGTACGGAAGAGGCCGCTATCGAGATATCGCTGCGCAGCCGTGGCACGCCTCGTATCGCCAATGCACTCCTTCGCCGCGTACGCGACTTCGCGCAGGTGAAAGGAAGCGGAAAGATCGATATTCAGATCGCGCGCTATGCTCTCGAAGCGCTCAACATCGATCAATACGGACTCGATGAGATCGACAACAAGATCCTGACGACGCTGATTGATAAGTTCCGGGGCGGACCGGTAGGGCTAAGCACCATCGCCACCGCGCTGGGAGAGGATGCGGGAACGCTCGAAGAAGTTTACGAACCGTTCCTGATCAAAGAGGGATTCATCAAACGTACGCCTCGCGGCCGAGAAGTGACCGAATTAGCTTACCAACATCTGGGCCGAAGCCGAATGGCCGATCCGGGAATGTTATTTTAAGAATAAAGTATTGGGAAGTGCGTGATGAAAACATTTTCTTCACGCACTTTTCGCAAACACACGTTTTATGTCGGGAATGAAAACACTTGCTAAGGATACGGCTCTGTATGGCCTTAGCTCCATCATAGGAAAACTGCTCAACTGGCTGCTGGTTCCGCTTTATGTAGTAAAAGTAAATGACTATGAATTCGGCGAAGTAACACAACTTTACGCCTGGTCCGGGCTCCTTCTGGTACTGCTTACCTACGGTCTTGAAACGGGTTTCTTCCGTTTTGCCAATAAAAACGAGGATAGCGATCCGAAACTCGTATACACCACCTGTCTGGGATCGATTTGGGCGACGACGTTCTTGTTCGCCTTCATCATCTTCCTGTTCATCATCCCGATCTCCGATGCGCTTGGCTTTGCCGGACATGAAAGCTATATCGCCATGCTGCCGGCCGTCATCTCGATGGCTGTCATTTCCGCGCTTCCGTTCGCCTACCTGCGTTTGCAGACCAAGCCTTTGCGTTGCCCTTCGATCCAACTCTTGT